>WGAW01000140.1 GCA_015494675.1 Hydrogenimonas sp.
CCTCCCAGACACGCCCCGCACGTCGGGTTCGAAACCACCGCTCCGGCATCGATGAGGGTGTCGATATAGCCCGCTTTTTCAGCGGCCTTGAGGATCTTCTGGGTTGCGGGAGTCACGATCATTCTGGTGTGGCGGGCCACCCTTTTGCCCTTTACGATCTGCGCCGCAATCCTGATATCGCTGAGTCGCCCATTGGTGCAGCTTCCTATAAAGACCTGATCCACCTTCAGGTCGTCGGCCACGGCTTGCGATATCGGCTTTCCGTTGCTTGGAAGGTGCGGATAGGCGATCACCGGTTCCAGTTTGGAGAGATCTATCTCGATAACCCGGCAGTAGTTCGCACCCTCGTCGGAGTAGTGGAACTTCGGTTCTCTTGCGAGCTCTTTGTCTGCGAGAAACTCTTTCGTTATATCGTCGCAGGCGATTATTCCGCTTTTGGCGCCCGCCTCTATGGCCATGTTGCAGAGGCTGAAGCGGTCGTCCATCCCGAGGTGCTCTATAGTGTCACCCGTAAATTCGAGAGCCTTGTATAGGGCACCGTCTACTCCAATCATGCGGATAAGCTCCAGGATGAGATCTTTGCCGTAGATATGCTCGCCCGGCTTTCCGCTGAAGACCACTTTTATCGTTTCGGGTACCTTGAACCAGTTTCCGCCGGTGATCATGGCGAATGCGAGATCGGTCGACCCCATGCCGGTACTGAAGGCTCCGAGCGCGCCGTGGGTACATGTGTGGCTGTCGGCTCCTATTATGACGTCGCCGGGGACGACGAGGCCCTTTTCGGGCAGAAGAGCGTGCTCGATTCCCATATCCTTCTCGTCGAAAAAGTGTTTCAGGTTGTGCTTGTAGGCGAACTCCCGGCTTATCTTGGCCTGATTCGCGCTGGCTATATCTTTAGCCGGTATGAAGTGGTCCATGACGATAGAGAAGCCGTCCGGGTTGGCGAGCTTTTCGGCCCCGCTCTCTTCGAATGCCCTTATGGAGATGGGTGTGGTTATGTCGTTTCCGATGACCATATCGATAGGAGAGCGCACGATCTCGCCCGCGCTCACCTCTTTGCCGACATGTTCACTGAATATCTTCTCGGTTATAGTCTGCCGCATAAAAATCCTTCGCAGGTTATGGTAATAGTTGGGCGATTATATCGAATCGGGACAAATAATCTGCTAAAATTGGGTAACTTGTCATTGACGGTAATTATAGAGGTGGTGGTAGATGAGATATTTTGAGCTTGAGGCGACGGCGGAATATATCGGAAAGTTCAGCCGTATACGCTCCGCGGCGCGGATCGCCGACAATGTGCTTCGCATCGAGTTCGAGGGGGGAGTCGCCCTGGGTTTCGACCTCTCGCGCGGCAGGAGCGAGATATTCAGGGCCGACGACGCTGCGCCGCAAAGAGGCTACCACGCACCTTTCGACACGATGCTCAAAAAGCGCTTCGGCGGTGCGAAGATTCTGCATGCGGGGCTTGTGGGAGAAGATAAGATCTTAAGGATCGATACCGCGCTGCAGGGCGCCTACAAGGCAAGCAGGAGCGCTCTGCAGCTGGAGTTTACCGGAAGGCATACGAATGCCATCATACTCGATGAAAAGGGTGTTGTGCTGGAGGCTTTGAGGCATGTGGATGCAGAGGCGAGCTTCAGGATCGTCAAACCGGGTGTGAAGCTTTTGCCGCTCAAGCCATACGAAGGCGAGCGGAAAAAGGGTGAGATACGAAACATTGAAAAGTACCTGCTCGAGCGTGCCGAACTCAGAAGAGAACGCCGTCTCAAAGAGCTGAAGGCGCGCCACCGCGGCTCTTTGAAAAAGAGGATTCAGAAGCTGAAAAAGGAGCTGGAAAAACTTCCGGCGAAAGAGGAGCTCGAAAAGAGGGCGCAAAAACTCTCGAAAGAGGGCTCCATAGTGCTTGCGCATCTGCACGAGATAAAGCCGTACGACAAAACGCTCGAGACACTCGATTTCGACTCGAAACCCGTGACGATAGAGCTGCCCCCTCTGCCGAATCCCAAGCGTATGGGTGAGCACTTCTACACTCTCGCAAGACGCGCCGCGAACAAGGCAGAACGTCTCCATATAGAAGAGC
>WGAW01000141.1 GCA_015494675.1 Hydrogenimonas sp.
ACCGATGACACTACCCAGGTCCATCGAGACTCCTGATTTTTTCCGTAAAGTTTTTACGCTTTTTAGTACATTTATATTATACGGATTCCAGGCAAAGCCCGTAATCCGGCAGGGCCTGGACGGCCCTACAACCCCCTAAAGCTTCGAAATCTCAGATTTCGAGACGACGTTTCGTCATTTCAATCTACCGCTCAATGTCACGAAACTATATCGGCCTATTGCATACAAATATAAATACTCCCCCGAAAAACGGCCGAAATTTGGGACATTTTAATCTTTATTGCGTTAAAATCTCATAAAATCCGGTACCGCCGTGTCGTGCGGGCGGGCACATAAATCCAACAAAGAGGACTGAAAACTTCCATGAGCACCTCCGTTATAATCCTCGCTGCCGGACAGGGCACGCGCATGAAGTCTGAACTTCCCAAAGTTCTACACAAAATAAGCGGGCTTCCGATGATACACTACTCGATTAAAACGGCCGAAAGCATAAGCGACGACATAACCGTCGTGCTTTTTCATCAGGCGGAGCGTATAGAAAAAGAGATCTCGAAAAATTTCGAAAACATCAAATTCAAGATTCAGGATCACGCCAACTATCCCGGAACCGGCGGGGCGGTAATGGGCATAGAGACTCTCCACGACAGGGTTCTGGTTCTAAACGGTGATATGCCCCTTGTCACACCAGAATCCCTGGAGTCGCTTTTATCACAGGAGGGCGACATAGTCATGAGCGTTTTCGACCTGCCCGACCCTTCCGGCTACGGCAGGGTCGTAGTCGAAAACTCCGAAGTGCAGGCAATCGTGGAAGAGAAGGACTGCACCCGTGAGCAGAAAGAGATAAAGACGGTGAATGCGGGGGTCTACATCTTCAAAAAAGAGGTGCTCGACCGCTATCTGCCGAAACTCTCGAACGAAAATGCCCAGGCCGAGTACTACCTGACCGACATAATAGAGATGGCACGCGAAGATGGGCTGCACATAATTCCGGTATGGGTGGAAGAGGAGGCTTTCAAGGGTATAAACAGCCGTTACGACCTCGCCCATGCGGAGGAGATGATGCAAAAGAGGATAAGGGAGCGGTGGATGCGCTGCGGCGTAACGATGCATCTGCCCTCTACGATCTACATCGACTCGAGGGCGGTTTTTCATGGGGAGTGCACGCTCGAAAACGGCGTAACCATTCACGGTGAGAGTATCATTTCAGACTCATACATCAAATCGCACACGGTTATAGAAGATGCCGACGTAAGAAACTCCTCCTGCGGACCGATGGCCCGGATACGACCCGGCACCATTCTGGAAGATTCACAGATAGGCAACTTCGTAGAGGTGAAAAAGTCCCGTCTAAAAGGGGTTAAAGCGGGGCACCTCAGCTATCTCGGAGACGCTCGTATCGACGAGGGTACAAACGTGGGAGCGGGCACTATCACCTGCAACTATGACGGTATAAGAAAGTACGAAACCAGAATCGGCAAAAACGTCTTCATAGGCTCCGATACGCAGCTCGTCGCCCCCGTAACGATAGAGGACGATGTGATGATAGCGGCCGGAACCACGGTTACGAAAGATGTAAAAAGGGGTTCTCTGGCGATATCGAGAACTCCCCAGAAGATCGTTGAGAGGTTCTTCTACCGATTTTTCGGCAAGGGGGAGCCGGATGCTTGAGCAGGTGAGGCTCGACGGCAAGAGGGTGCTTGTCGGGGTTACCGGAAGCATCGCCGCATACCGCGCCTGCGATCTTGTCAGGCTCTATGTCAAAGCGGGGGCCGATGTGAGAGTGGTGATGAGCGAAGCGGCAAAACGCTTCGTTACCCCGCTTACGTTCGAGGCACTCACGAACAGCCGGGTGCTGCACGAAGATACCGAAGAGTGGAGCGGAGACCTCAACCACATAGGTATCGGCGAGTGGGCCGACATCTTCGTCATCGCGCCCGCCACCGCAAACACGATCAACAAGATGTCGAACGCGATAGCCGACAACCTTCTGCTTCAGACCGCCCTCGCCTACGGCGGCACGACCCTTTTATGCCCGGCGGCAAACACCCGGATGCTGGAGCACCCTGTAACGGAGGGGAGCCTGAAGCTTCTAAAACTCCACCGCATAGAGGTGGTGGAGCCCCAGACGAAGCTGCTTGCATGCAACAGTGTGGGCAGGGGCGCACTGGCCGAACCCGAGACGATCTTCTCTGTATCTCTTAAACACCTCTTTGAAGACGACTACTGGAAAAACAGGCGTGTTGTCGTAACAGGCGGAGGGACCGTCGAAAAGATTGACGAGGTTAGATACATCTCAAACTTCTCCAGCGGCAAGATGGCGGAAGCGATGGTTACGGCCCTGTATGCGAAGGGAGCCGACGTCTGCTACGTGACGACCAAAAAGCCCGGATCGATCCCGCCCGTTCATGTAATAGAGGTGCAGAGCGCCGAAGAGATGCTTAAATATACCCAAGACGCATTGAGGGTGGCGAAAAAGGGGGTTCTTACAAAGCCCTCTTTTCATTCCGAAAGCGCTCACCCGGAACTTGTGCAGAAGGCTCCGTGGCTCTTTATGGCGGCGGCCGTAAGCGACTACAGGCCGGCCCACCCGCAAACAGGCAAGCTGAAAAAGGCGGCTTTGGGAAGAGAGTGGTCTCTGCAGCTTGTAGAGAACCCGGACATTCTGCAATCACTGGATCGATCGGGAATCAAAACCGTCGCTTTCAAAGCGGAGCTCGACAAAGAGAGGGCACTCGAAAACGCGAAAAGGGCCCTGGTGGAGAAGAGAGTGGATATTGTCGCTCTGAATATTTTAAAAGATAGCGGTAGCTTCGGAAGCGAAACCAATGCCGTCACACTTGTGACTCCCGAAAAAGAGGTGGAGATACCGCAAGCCTCCAAGTTCGAGGTGGCACTATCGATGCTGGAGGCGGTCAAAGCTCTATGATACAGGGTCTCACCCCTCTGCATGCGGCACACCGAATACTCGCCAAGCTCTCCAAAATGGAGATAAACGCTCTTTTGCAGCTTGGAATCGAAGTTCTGGAGCGAAAGGGCGACGGCACGTACACGGTACGGATGGGAAACCAAACCTTTCAGACAAAGAGCGAAATCCCACTGGAGCCGGCAAAAGAGTACTGGGTGGATATCGAGCGGACAAAAGAGGGTGTCATACACCTGACAAAACCGCACCCTAAACCTGCAATGCTGAAAAAAGAGGGTTTTTTACCTATAGGAGAGAGGCTTCCGGCCGATATAGCCGAAGATTCGGATCCGGCCGAAGGGCTCAAAGAGCGTATCATGCAGATGATGGCGGCCGCACAGAGCAAAGAGAGCTTTCAAAGCCTTTCACAACTCCTTCTTTCGCTTCACCACGGAGTAGTGACAATTCCGTTCGAGGAGCGCGGCAGGCGCGCGCTTCTTCAGATGCGCAAGGGAGAGAGTGGCGAAACTTTAAATGAAAAGAGTGTAGAATTTTATGCAGCATTCAACAATCTGGGACCCGTTGAAGGAGCGATCGCCCGGCACGGTGAGAAAAGAGTCGTGAAGCTGGAGGTTTTCTATCCGAAAACGGCACGCCTGCTTGAAGATCAGAAAAGGGAACTGCCGGGCTTTTCGCAGGTCACCGTAGCACTGCGCCCCTCCGCCATACTCCCCTTTTGGGAGAGCGACACTCTCGGACTGCTGGATATCAGGGGGTAGAGTAAGCATGAGTAATCTGGCCAGACATGTTGCGATAATTATGGACGGCAACGGCAGGTGGGCGCAGGAGCGCGGTCTCAAGAGAGTCAAAGGCCATGAGCGCGGGGCCGAAACGGTCAGGTCCATCACGACCTTCGCATCCAACCACCCGGAGATAGAGGTGCTCACCCTCTACGCATTCAGCACCGAAAACTGGAAACGGCCCAAGATGGAGGTCGACTTTTTGATGCGCCTTCTAAACCGCTACCTCAAAAACGAAACCGAAACGTACATCAAGCACCAGATCCGCTTCGAAACCATCGGGGACCTCTCACGCTTCTCCCCCGCTCTTCAGAAACAGATCGCTTCCATGAAGGAGAAAACGAAACGGTTCAAGAGGCTGACACAGGTGCTTGCGCTCAACTACGGATCCAAAGACGAAATATCGAGGGCCGCGGCCAGACTCTGCAAAGAGGGCAAAGAGATATGCGTAGAGACCCTCTCCGACGAGATAGAGAGTGCAAGATTCGGCCCTGTCGATATAATGATTCGAACAGGCGGAGATCAGCGCCTCTCAAACTTCCTGCTCTGGCAGAGCGCTTATGCGGAGCTCTTCTTTACACATACTCTCTGGCCCGACTTCACCCCTGAAGAGCTGGAGAGCGTCATAGGCGAGTTCAAACGACGCACCAGGCGCTTCGGAGGAATATAATGTCGCTACTTTTCGCTCTCTTTATCGGCCTTGCGATAGGCTCTTTTCTGAACGTTCTAATTGTAAGAATCCCGAAAGGCGAAAATATCGCCTTTCCGGCCTCTCACTGTCCCAAATGCGGCAACGCTCTCAGGTGGTGGCACAACATTCCGCTCTTGTCATGGGTACTGCTTCAGGGCAGGTGCGCCTACTGCAAAAGCCCGATCAGCCGCATCTACCCTATGGTGGAGCTTCTGACCGGACTCATATTCGCTACACTGGTGATGAAGCTCGGGCTCGGTGCCGAATGGTTCGTCACAGCACTCGTATTCTCCCTGCTTCTGGCCCTTTCGGTCATCGACTTCAAGTACTACGCCGTACCGGATTCGCTGAACTTCACCGCCCTGGGGCTGGCCCTGCTTATGCCGCTCTTTATCTTCGGATGGGACTGGGTAGCAGGAGATGTAAAGGATTTCTCTTTTTACCAGCACGAGCTTATCGTGCGTTTCAAAGACGCGGCTATAATGGCGGCGTCATTTTTCGCACTCGGTTATATAGTAAAAAGAGTAATAAAAAAGGATGCCCTGGGAGAGGCCGACATAATCATAGCCGCCACGATGGGGGCTATGCTCGGGTTCCCGCTGGTTCTCATGGCTATCTATGTCGCTGCGCTCGCCGCCATTGTTCCGGCGGTGGTCGCTCGCGGACATATGGTTCCTTTCGTACCGTTTCTTGCACTCGGCACATGGATCGTATACATATTTTCGGACCAGTTCATGAAGTGGTGGGGAATGCTCTATGCATAAGACTTCGGAGTATCTTTTCAAAAGCTTCAGCGGTATATTTTTTTCGATATTTCTTCCAATTATAGTCATAGGATCACTGATACTTTTCGTAAGAATAGCCAAGCTTACGGAAGTGACGCAGATGAGCGCCGCCGAGATGCTGCTGATGTACGGATACTCACTGCCGACCATCCTCTTCTATACCCTGCCCGTCACCTTCTTCGCCGCACTTGTTCTTACACTGAACAAACTCTCGAACGACTTCGAGAGCGTCGTGCTCTTCTCTTTCGGAATATCCCCTGCCCGACTGATAAACTTCTTCTATCCGTTCGTGCTTCTGCTCATAGCGCTGCTTATGCTTCTCTCTCTGGGACTCATACCCATTACAAAGCAGCTGACAAAATCGTTCATAGCCTACAAGAGTATGCATGCGGTCCTAAATATCGAAGCGAGTCGGTTCGGTCAGAAGTTCGGAGACTGGCTCGTCTTTTTGGAGTCGAAAGATAAAGAGAGCAACACTCTACACAACATAGTCCTCTACAACTCAAAGCCGAAAGAGGAGCAGATTCTGATAGCGAAGATGGGGCGCTTCATAAACGAGAACGGGGTTTTGGGGCTGATGCTCAGCAACGGTCAGGCCTACAGCATCAAAAACGACACGGTCAACCAGATAGACTACAAAGTGATGAAGATATACGATACCACCCGATACAAGCCATTTACATACCAGAACCTCAAGGATTACTGGGCATCGGCATTCGGAGATAAAAAACGGCTCAAAGATATGGTGGTTTTCATAGCGATAAGCCTCTTTCCGCTGGCGACGCTCTATTACGCTTTCGCATACGGAATCCTCCACCCCAGATATCAGAAAAACTACGGATATGCGGCCATTCTGCTCGCAACGGCTATCTACTATGCGACTGTTTCGGCCGTAGCCAAAACGAGTGCCGTCCTGTCGGCTCTTTTTGTAGCGATCTTCATGATAGTCGGCATCGTACTCTTTTATAGAAGGGTTCAAAGAAGGTTTTAGGAGCGTATCGTGCGGGTGAAGGGTGTACTGGCATACGACGGCTCGGCGTTTTTCGGTTTTCAGTCCCAAAAGAGTACCTCCAAAACGGTATCGGAAACGGTTCGCAAGGCGCTGCATAGGCTCGGTATAACCGCCCCTCCCGTAGGAAGCGGACGCACCGACAGAGGTGTGCACGCCACCGGGCAGGTAGTTCACTTCGATCTTCCGCTGCACTGGCAAAACGACCGTCAAAAGCTCAAAGTGATGCTGAACCGCCTTCTGAAGCCCCATATTCAGTTCAAACATATATCACCGGTCGCAGACTCCTTCCATGCACGCTTCGATGCGAGGCGGCGAATCTACCGCTACGTAATTAAACGGCATCAGCCCACACCGTTCGAGACCCCATACTGCCGTCACCTTCAAGATCTCGACGAAAAGAGGCTGCTAGGTGCACTGCGGCTTTTTGAAGGCGAACACGACTTCAGGCACTTCCACAAAAGAGGGAGCGACCCGAAAAGTACGGTGCGAACGATATACAGGACCGGTTTATACGCTTTCGGCAACTATAAAATCGTACTCTTCGAAGCTAACGGTTTTTTAAGAGCGCAGGTGAGAATGATGCTGGAGAGCTCCGTAATGGCAATGAGAGGGGAACTGCAAGAGAGTGACATAAGAGACCAGCTATGTGGCAAAAAGATCTTTACACCGCCGCTGGCACCCCCGCAGGGGTTGTATCTAAGCCGGGTCATATACTGAATTTTTTGGCCTCCCGGTCACAAAAGCCTGCTCCGATTTCAGAAAAACTTTGCATAAAATATACAGCTTCACAACTCCTGCACCAATTAAGCTTCCGAAATGTATAATCCGACAACAAAATATAAGGGTTGCGAAATGAGAAAAATTCTCCTGCTTACCGCACTGTTCTACTCTTTCTCCTTCGGCGCTTCAGGATGCCTGCTCACACAGCAAAAAAGTGTCGACGTTACATGGAAGGCGTATAAAACGTTTGCAAAAATCGGTGTCGGGGGAGAGTTCACATCCGTGAAATATACTCCGGCTGCGGTTGAGGGCAAAAACTTCAAAGAGCTCTTTGTGGGTTCGACCGTGAAAATCGACAAGTCGAAAATTTCGACGGGAAATCCGGCCCGTGACGACACCCTTGTAAAGATGTTTTTCGACAAATTGAAAGGCGAAACCATAGAGGCGAAGATAGTGGATATAAAGTCTCTCTCCAAGCACAGGAAGGGTGAGGCCAAAAAGGGTATCGTGACGGTAGAGATATCGATGAACGGGAAGAAACTGCCGATCCCGATGAGCTATACCTACAAAGATGGTGAATTCAGGGCCGAAGGGACGATAGACCTTTTCGATTTCGGGGCCCAAAAAGCTCTCGGTTCGATAAACAGAAGCTGCTACGATCTGCATGAGGGCAAAACCTGGAGCGACGTTACAATCGGATTCCATACAAAAATAACCGCATCACTCTGCGATGTAAAGAGAGATTGAAAGAGAGGGAAAAAAGAGGTTGCAAGGAGGAGAACAACCCCTCCCTAAGATTTTTGCAGTTTACTTGCTCTGCTCTTTTTGAACGTCTTGATGACCGTTTTCGTCCCTGAAGTCGTAGTGAACGACACTATCCGAACTGCCGTACGATCTGTTGTCGTAGTGAACTACGTCGGAACTCTTCTGCGCCGTGTTGTCATAAGAGACTGTCTCTGAAGCCGTTGCGAATGTAGCGGCTGCAACTACGCCGAGTAGAAGTGTGAACTTTTTCATGTGATCCCCTTGTGGTTTTAAATCGGAGGAATTTTATCCTATTTAAAACTTTATAGATATTATTTAAAATAACTAATATGACTTCCAAAGAATAAGATAATTATTGTCCTATTTGCCTCCTGCATGACAATATCTACTCGGTTATCACTATCAGCGGCTCCATCTTGGGGTCGAGCCACTCTACGAGCCTTTTTATCCTCTCCTTCTTCATCGCTACACATCCGGCCGTCGGTTTATCACCGCTGCTTATATGAAGAAAGATACATGAACCTTTACCCGGTATATTGTGCGGGTTGTAGCCTACCGTAATCACGATTTCGTACAGACCGTCTCTGCGGCGCATATATTCGAAACTTTTGTAATCTCTCTTTACCGCTTCAGAGCCTACGATGCGGTTGTAGTAGCGTGAGTTTACATCGTCTATGCATAATGTCTTTTCGGTCGAGAGATAAAAAGGCATCGAGGTATTGAGATCTTCGTAACCGTACACTTCGTTTAGAGAGTATATGCCAAGAGGCGTCTTTCCGTCACCCTCTTTTCTCTTTCCGACTCCGTTGCGCCCTATGCTGACACTCCAGACCTCCGTTACACGCCGCCACTTCTCTCCGCTCTTCTCGTAGAGGGCCATCTTCGCCCGCTGCCCTTTTGCGTCGAAGACTCTGACGATTTGTGAACTTTCCTCGGGAATTTTTTCGAACTCAACATCCGCAAAAGCATAAACTGCTAAAATTAGCGGCAAAAGGAGAGCCATTGCAAGAGAGTTACGGTATCTATTCACTTCTGCCTCCGCTTATCGCCATAGTTTTGGCAATTATATCAAGAAATGTCATCG
>WGAW01000142.1 GCA_015494675.1 Hydrogenimonas sp.
CGGGAGGTGGAGGAGTACGAAAAGAGTCACCCCGAAGATATAGACCCCACTTCGCCCACACAGCGTGTAGGGGCGCCTTTGAAAGAGGGGTTCAGGAAGGCGAAGCATCTTAGCCGCATGTGGAGCATGGAGGATGTCTTCGATGCCGCCGAGTTCGAGGAGTGGATGGATAGAATCGCCAAGGATTTTCCGAACGAGCGCTACTATGTAGAGCCGAAGTTCGACGGTGCCAGTCTGAACCTCATATATGAGAACGGCCTGCTCAAACAGGCGATTACAAGAGGAGACGGAGTAGAGGGGGAGGATGTCACCAACAACGCCCGCACGATAAACTCTATCAGGCTCGAGATAGATCACAAAGATCTTATAGAGATTCGGGGTGAAGTCTTGATGACGATCAGAGAGTTCAACCGTATAAACGCGGAGCGCATAGAGAGAGGAGAGACCCCTTTCGCGAACCCGCGAAACGCGGCGGCGGGAAGCCTGAGGCAGCTCGATCCGAGAATTACGGCAAAAAGGAGCCTGATATTTCAGCCGTGGGGGGTCGGAGTCCACTCCCTGAAATACGACTATCTTAGCGAAATAATGGCTTATGTCTACGATCTGGGCTTTAGAAAGCCGCCTATCAGGAGAGTCTGCAAGAGCTCCGAAGAGATAGAGGAGATCTACGAAGAGCTCAAAGATATGAGGCCCAACCTCGATGTGATGCTTGACGGAATGGTGGTGAAGGTGGATCGCATAGCCGCACAGAAGGCGCTCGGATATACCGTCAAGGCACCGAGATGGATGGTGGCCTACAAGTTTCCGGCAGTCGAGAAGCAGACCCGCATAAAGGATGTGCTGTTTCAGGTGGGAAGAACCGGTGTCGTAACCCCGGTAGCGGTTTTGGAGCCGGTGGAAGTGGAGGGTGTGATCGTAGAGCGCGCCACTCTAAACAACTTCGACTATATAGAGAAGATGGATGTTAGAATCGGCGATATGGTTACGCTTATTAGAAGCGGAGACGTAATTCCGAAGATCATAAAGGTGCTTACACAGTACAGAACCGGAAAAGAGAAGAGAATAGAGCGGCCTACGGAGTGCCCCGTGTGCGGCAGTGAGCTGCTGGATGAGGGAAAGCTTGTAAAGTGTCAGAATATCAACTGTCCGGCGAGAGTAGTGAACTCCATAATCTACTTCGCTTCCAAGCAGTGCCTCAACATAGAGGGCCTCGGCGACAAGATCGTTGAGCAGCTATATGAGCAGGGCCTCGTCAGGGAGGTCGAAGATCTATACCATCTGAAGATGGAGGATCTTTTGAAGCTCGAAGGTTTCAAGCAGAAGAAGGCGCAGAATCTGCTGGATGCGATAGAGAGGAGCAAGGGTGCCGAATGCTGGCGTTTCATCAACGCCCTGGGTATAGAGCATATAGGAGAGGTCGCGAGCAAAAAGATCTGCCAAACCTACGGGCTCGACTTCATAGATCTGAGCAGAGAGCAGCTTATGGCGATTGAGGGGTTCGGTGAAGAGATGGCCGAGAGTTATCTCGAGTTTATGCGGGTCAACAGACAGAAGGTAGAGCGTCTGATGCGAATAGTCGAGCCAAGGCCGCCCCAAAAAGAGGAGATAATAGAGTCCCCTTTTACGGGAAAGAGCGTCGTACTCACCGGTACGATGAAAAAACCGAGGGGGGAGATAAAGGCCATGCTCGAGCATCTGGGAGCGAAGGTTACGGGCAGCGTTTCGAAAAAGACCGACTTCGTCATATATGGAGAAGATCCCGGCAGCAAGTACGAGAATGCGAAGAGGCTGGGCGTCAGGCTGATGAGCGAAGAGGAGATGTGGGAGCTTGCCGGTGAGGCTTGACAGGCTTCTTGTGGCAAAAGGGCTGGTTCCGAGCCGAAACAAGGCGCAGGAGTTGATTAACGAGGGTTTGGTGAAGGTGGATGGCGAAAGGGTCAAAAAATCTTCGTTCAGCGCATCTAAAGATATGCGGATAGAAGTGGAAGAGAGCGGGCTGTTCGTAAGCCGTGCCGCGAAAAAACTGGACGGCTTCTTGAGGATTCACCCGGTAGCGGTGGAAGGGAAGCGCTGTCTGGATGTGGGTGCGAGTACAGGCGGCTTTACGCAGATACTGCTCGAAAGGGGCGCGGCGTCGGTTACGGCTCTCGATGTAGGTAGCCTTCAACTGCATGAGAAGCTCAAAAACGACGAGCGCGTAATCAGTGTGGAGCGGACCGACATTAGAGAGTTTATAAGCGACATGCCGTTCGAAGTCACGACATGCGACGTATCTTTCATAAGCCTTCGCAATATCATGGGGGATCTGCAGAGGCTTACTAAAGGGGTTCTTATACTCCTTTTCAAGCCGCAGTTCGAGGTAGGGCGCGAAGCCTCCCGTAACAGGCGCGGTGTGGTTACGGACGAGAAGGCGGTAGAGTCGGCTATGCAAAAGTTCGAGAGCGAGGCGCTGAAGCTGGGCTGGAGGCTGATCGTAAAAGAGCTCTCGCCGCTTCCGGGAAAGGAGGGGAATCGTGAGTGGTTCTACCTGTTCGTCAACGGTTGAGGCCGTGGCGATCGGAAATTTCGACGGTATGCACCTTGGGCACCGGGTACTTTTTGAGAGGCTGGGTGAGAGTGGAGGCGTATGCGTCATAGAGCACTACAGGGCGACCCTGACGCCGCACATCTACCGTGCCAAATTTACCTCTCTGCCCCTCTTTTTCTACGATTTCGACTCGATAAGGGAGCTCTCGCCCGAAGAGTTCGTTACGAGACTGAAGAGATCCTTTCCGGCTCTTAAAAAGATCGTAGTCGGGTGGGATTTCAGATTCGGTCTCGACAGAAGAGGGGATGTGGAGATGCTCGACCGGATTTTCGACGGAGAGGTGGAGGCGGTGCGGGAGGTTCACTGTAACGACCGCCCCGTGCATTCGCGTTTCATCAGAGAGCTGATCTCCTCTTCGAAGATGGAGGAGGCCGCCTGTATGCTGGGGCACCCGTACGAAGTGTGCGGCAGGGTCGTAAGAGGGCAGGGTATAGGCGCCAGGTCGCTCGTTCCCACGCTCAATCTCGATACCGGCCGATTTCTGCTTCCGGCGCCGGGAGTCTACGCCACCGAAACCTGCATAGGCGGTGAGTGTTACGGCTCCGTCACTTTTGTCGGAAACAGGAGTACCACCGACGGTTCGTTCGCCGTAGAGAGCCATGTCGTGGGAAGAGAGCTCGAAGAGCTGAAAGGGGAAGAGGTCTGTATAAAGTGGCTCCGTTTTTTGAGAGAAAACAGAAAGTTCGACTCGCTTTCGGAGCTGAAAGAGCAGATAAAAAGAGATATAGAGGCGCTATGAGAGACGATATATTCAGCAAGCCTATCGATCGGCAGTTCAGGTTCGACGAGCAGGTGGCGGCGGTATTCGACGACATGATAGAGCGCTCTGTTCCCTTCTACCGCCAGAATATGGAACTCATTGTCCGGCTTCTGCTAAAGCGGATAAAAGATGGTTCACGCGTGGTAGATCTGGGCTCGTCGACGGGCTCCCTTCTTATCGAGACGGCGAGAAGATGCAGGGTAGAGGCCGAGTTCATAGGTATAGACAACGCTCCGGCGATGGTGGAGCTGGCGCAGAAAAAGGCCGAGGCGTTCGATTGCGCAGTGGAGTTCAGGTGCGAAGATATCATGGAGGCGGAGTTCGGGGGTGCGGATATTATAGTCTCGAACTATACGCTTCAGTTCATCAGGCCGCCCGTGCGTTCCGAACTGGTAAAGAAGATAGCCTCCTCTTTGAAAGATGACGGGATGTTTGTCTGCAGCGAGAAGGTATTGATGGAAGACGGCTGGCTGAACCGCCAGATTATCGAAATATACCACTCCTACAAACGGGAGCAGGGCTATTCGGAGACGGAGATCATGCGCAAGCGTGAGGCGCTTGAGAATGTGCTCGTTCCCTACACTCTGCAGGAGAATCGGGAGATGTTTCTAAAAGGTGGATTCAGAAGGGCGGATACAATCTTTCAGTGGGCCAACTTCGC
>WGAW01000143.1 GCA_015494675.1 Hydrogenimonas sp.
ATACGTTGCCGACCCGCCTCCAACGAGTATGATAACTTTCGAAAGAGCGTTCAAAAGCGCTTTTCCGAAGCTTCGGAAACTGATAGCCCTAAGATACGAACGGCACTACCCCACTCTGAAGATAGGAGCGGTATCGATAAAACCGACCGGCTCGGGAGCCGCCGACTTCAACTTCAGACCCGAATGTACCCTGAGGATCTCGCGAAACAGCTTTCGAAAAAAGAGCGGTACCTTTGCCGTACGCTGCAAAAAGAGGGTACACTACTTCAGGTACACCATCGAGGGCACGATCATGGTCTATAAAGCGAATCATCAAATAAAAAAAGATAAAATTATCGATTCAAAGAGCGTACATGCCGAATATGTTCCGTTCGAAAAGCTCTTTGCGCCGCCGGTTACAGATTTTGAAAAGGGCCGCTATATCGCAAGACTCAATATACCCGAGTCAAAGATATTGACGACGGCCAATACGGAGCCGCTCCCCGCCGTTTTGAAAAACAGTTCGGTCAGGTGTATATACAAAGCGGGTTCCGTTCTGATAGAGTTCGACGCCACAGCTCTTCAAAACGGCCGAATCGGCGACAGGATAACGGTCAAAAAGAGCGATGGAAAGATATTCAGAGGCAGGGTCGTGGAAAACAGTAGAGTGGAGCTCGAATGAGACTTGTGGTCGCAGCCACCGGCGCGAGCGGTGCGCAGCTCGGGCGGAAGGTGGTCGAAAAACTTCCGGAGGGCGCAACCGCCTACCTTATAATTTCGGATAACGCGAAAACCGTTCTGGAGCATGAGCCGCATAGGGAGTTTTACGATGAAGATATAGCCGCACCGGTAGCCTCCGGCTCTTTCCCGACCGATGCGATGATCATAGCTCCATGCAGCATGAATACGCTTGCGAAGATCGCGTGCGGTATCGCCGACAACTTGACTACAAGAGCCGCGGCCGTGATGATCAAAGAGCGACGGCCGCTGCTCCTTGCGCCGCGTGAACTGCCGCTTAGTGCCATAGCGCTCGAGAATATGCTCAAGCTATCAAGGCTGGGCGTCATCATTGCGCCGCCGATAATAGCCTACTACAGCGAACATTCCAGCGTTGAGCAGATGGAAGATTTCATCATAGGCAGGTGGTTCGACCTGCTCGGAATCGAACACTCTCTCTACAGACGCTGGAGAATAGAGGAGTCATGAAAAAGAGATCTAAAAGGGTGATCTACCCGGGAACTTTCGACCCGATCACAAACGGACATCTCGACATCATAAAGCGTGCCGCCAACCTCTTCGACGAGATAGTGGTGGCCGTCGCGAAGTCGAGTGAGAAGGGTCCGATGTTTTCCCACAGGCAGAGGCTCGTCATGGCCGAGGCGGCATGCGAAGAGATCGACAACGTTACCGTAGAGGGGTTTTCGAACCTGCTGGTGGAGTTTTGCCGCGAAAAAGAGGCTGCCATTATCATCAGGGGGCTTCGTGCCGTGAGCGATTTCGAATACGAGCTACAGATGGGATACGCAAACGCCTCTTTGGCGCCGGAGATCGAGACGGTATACCTTATGCCCAGTCTCGAAAACGCCTTCATCAGTTCATCTGTAGTAAGAGCGATTCTTAAACACGACGCCTCTTGCGCCCACCTGCTCCCTCCGAAAGTGAACAGCATAATAGAAGAGTCGATAAAATGTATATAGTTTTCGAAGGGGTCGATACGGTAGGTAAAAGCACGCAGATAGAGTCTCTGTCCAGACTCTTTCCCGATGCCCTCGTCACGAAAGAGCCGGGAGGAACGGAGCTTGGCAAAAAGATCAGAACCATTCTCCTTGAAGAGGGAGAGCTGTCGGCCCGCAGTGAAATTCTGCTTTTTCTGGCGGATAGGGCCGAACATACCGAGAGGGTCGTCAGGCCCAATCTGAACAGGTTGATATTGAGCGACAGATCGTTTATATCGGGTATCGCCTATGCCCATGTTCACGACAATATCGAGATAGACACCCTTTTACAGCTAAACCGTTTCGCGACGGCAGGCCTCTTTCCGCAGCACATAGTGCTCTTTCATATAGATGAAAAGACACTGCGCGAAAGGATGGGCAGAAAGAGCGGCGATGTAATAGAGATGAGAGGGATAGAGTATATGATGCAGGTACAAAAGAGAATGGAAGAGCTCGTCGATCTGCTCAATATCGACCATATAAAGATCGATGCGTCCGAACCTGTGGAGTCGATCACAAAAAAACTATACAGCTATATCAAGGATTGTCAGGCATGATTCAAGCACTTCGCGGAATGAAAGATATTATGAGTCCGGAGAACGAAAAATTCGTATATATTGTCGATACAGCCTCCGAGATCGCAAAACGGTACGGCTATGAATATATAGAGACCCCGCTGCTTGAAGAGACGGCGCTTTTTAAGCGCAGTGTAGGCGAGAGCAGCGATATCGTCGGCAAAGAGATGTACCAGTTCATAGACAAAGGCGGCCACGACGTCTCTTTGAGGCCGGAGGGGACGGCGGGCATAGTGCGCGCATTCATACAGAGCAAGCTCGACAGAAAAGGGGGAGTCCACCGCTTCTACTACCACGGCCCGATGTTCAGATACGAAAGACCTCAAAAAGGGCGCCTGAGGGAGTTTCACCAGTTTGGGTGCGAAAGTTTCGGCGAAGAGAGCGTTTATGAGGACTTCAACACAATATTGATGATAAAAGATATATTCGATGCCCTCGGAATCGGCTATTCGATCAAGATCAACTCCCTCGGCTGTCCGGAGTGTATGCCGGGCTACAGGGAGCAGCTCTTAAGACACCTTCACGACATCGAAGACGGCCTGTGTGAAGACTGCAACAGGCGCATAGAGACCAATCCTATAAGGGTGCTAGACTGCAAAAACGAAACGTGCCGTACCCTTTTGGCAGACTCCCCGGTTTTAGTCCAAAATCTGTGCGAAGAGTGCGACAGGGATTTTGGAACCCTAACATCCATGCTCGACTCTCACGGCATAGAGTATGAGCTGGACCCCAAGCTCGTCAGGGGTCTTGACTACTATACCCGTACCGCTTTCGAATTCGTCAGCGACGAAATAGGCGCTCAAAGCGCGATCGCCGGAGGCGGACGGTACAACCGCCTCGTAGAGTTTCTCGGCGGAAAGCCCACACCCGCGGTGGGCTTCGCGCTCGGAATCGAACGTATCATCGAACTCGTAAAGCTCCCGGAAAGAGGCAGAAGCGGAATCTACCTCGGC
>WGAW01000144.1 GCA_015494675.1 Hydrogenimonas sp.
CCCAAAACACCCAGCAGCAGCCCGGCGTCAAGGAGGGTACGGTAACCGAGACTATGGATGCCGGCGTATACACCTATGCAAAAATAGACGACGGAAACGGGCAGTACTGGATCGCCGGCCCGAAGACGCCGTTGAAAGTGGGTGAGAAGGTCTCTTTCCTTCCGCAGATGTGGATGGAGAATTTTCCAAGCAAAACACTTAACAGGACATTCGACAAGGTCCTCTTTGTCGCCGTTATAGCCCCTTTGAAAGGTGATAGCACCCACAACTGCGAAAAGTGCGGCACAAAGCAGAAACCTGTAGAAAAAGAGGGAAACGGTAACGCGGGCAGTTCAAGCGCAATACCAGTCGCCAAAGCGGAGGGCGGATATACGATAGCCGAAATATTCGCACAGAGTGCGGATCTTAAAGACAAAAGTGTCAAAGTAAACGGTAGAGTGACGAAAATCATAAGAGGCGTTATGGGGAAAGATTGGGTCCATATACAAGACGGAACCGGCACCGAAGGAAAGAACGATCTTGTCGCGACTTCAGCTTCGGCGGATGTCAAAGAGGGTGATGTCGTCACCGTAACAGGTAAGTTAAAGACCGATGTTGACTTCGGATACGGCTACTTCTACCCGGTTATAATAGAGGATGCTTCGTTTAAAAAAGCGGATTCATAATGAGGTAACGTATGATGTGCCTTCGGCACATCATACGCTCAATGGGATCAAATCAGTTCTGCGATCAGCTCTTCAGCCTTTATCCCTCTTTTATCGGCCTCTTCGATGAGCCTCTTTCCCGTCTCGTAAGGAAGATACATCACTGCGCGCCACTCTTCATGCTCCTCTTCACGCATTTTGTCGTATACTCTCTGCATTTCGACTCTCATCCGCTTCTCCACAGGGCTTCTTATCGACTTGTATTCGACGAGCTCACCGTTCTTGTATACGCCGGAGACCTCCGCATATACCCAGTAGTAACCTCTATCTTTTCGCATATTTTTTACATACCCGCTCCAGCTCTTTCCCGCTTTTATCGTATCCCATAGCTCTTTGTAGACCGATCTGGGCATATCGGGATGGCGAAGAATGTTGTGCGGCCGCCCTATCAGTTCTTCACTGCTGTATCCCGATATCTTTGCGAAGGTATCGTTGACATATGTTATCACCCCCCGCAGATCGGTCCTCGAGATTATCACCTCATCTTCCGGCACTTCAGTCTCTATGAACATATCGAAAGTAACATCCATACTCTCTCCTGAATATTTGTAACCGATGCCGTACACTATACGCAAATCAGTATTTTTTATTATATCTTTTTTACTCGAAAAAGATTTGACCGATGTCAACAAGAAAAGGGCCGAAACACTATGGGCAACCGTATCAGCTGGTCGCCACCAGTTTCATCATATCCACCATCCTGCAACTGTAGCCCCACTCGTTGTCGTACCACGCTATCACCTTTGCGGTCCTGTCGCCAACCACTCGTGTCAGATCCGGAACATATGTACAGCTATACGAGGAACCGATGAAGTCGCTCGATACCCTTTTGTCAAGATCTATCTCTATAAGCCCTTTGAAGCTACCTTCAGAGGCCTTCTCGAACGCTTCGTTGATACTCTCTACACTTATCTCTCTCTTCAGATTCACCGTCAGGTCGACGACCGACACGTCGGCCGTAGGTACGCGCATGGCGAAACCGTTCAGGTTCCCTTTAAGATGCGGCATTACAAGCCCTATCGCTTTTGCCGCGCCTGTGGAGGTGGGTATCATGTTCATTGCGGCGGCACGGGCCCGGCGGAAATCTTTTTTGTGCTTTACGTCGAGCAGATTCTGGTCGTTGGTGTAGGAGTGTACGGTGGTCATGAGGCCGTTTTCTATACCGAAAGCGTCATCGAGCACCTTGCATACAGGTGCAAGGGCGTTCGTGGTACAGCTTGCGTTGGAGACGATCGCTTCGCCTGCATAGTCGTCGCTGTTTATGTTGAAGACGTAGGTGGGAGTATCATCTTTCGCCGGTGCGCTCAATACTACCTTTTTTACGCTCCCCTTCAGATGTTTTGAGGCGCTCTCGCTCGTCAAAAAGACACCGGTGCACTCGGCCACCACCTCGGCACCGGCGGAGGAGAAGTCGAGTTTCTCGATATCGCGTTCGCTGAACATCCTTACCGCTTTTCCCGCTATCTCTATCGTTTTTTCGTCCAACACTTTCGCTTCTATACCGCGATGGACCGTATCGTACTTCAGCAGGTATTCGAGCATATCCGGCTTCGCGGTCGTGTTGATGGCGACCAGTTCCATATCGTCTCTCTCCATGACTATCTTTATTACACAAAGGCCGATACGACCCGTTCCGTTTACCGCAACTTTGAGTGGCATTGATTCTCCTTGAAGTTTGTATCTCTTTTAAACGGATTATAACCGAGCGTCGCTTAAAAGTGCTTCTGTCTGCCTGGCGATCTCGAGCTCCTCGTCTGTTTTTATAACAAAAATCTTCACCCGGCTCCCCTCTTTCGATATCTCTGTCTCTTCGGCCCGATTTTTCGAGTCGTCGATCTCTATTCCAAACCGATCGAGCCCGCGGCACGAGAGCTCTCTCACCTTCGGGCTGTTTTCGCCGATGCCCGCAGTAAACACCAGGGCGTCGACCCTTCCCAGAACAGCGGCGTATGCGCCTATATATTTACGGATTCTGCGCGTATATATATCCAAAGCCGTCTTCGCGTCGTCGCGGCCTTCATCCGCAAGCCGCAGCACCTCGCGCATATCGTTGTGCCCGCAAAGACCCTTGAGACCGCTTCTTCTGTTCAGCACCTCCTTTGCATCGACCCCTTTGGCGTTTAGAAACAGCGGTATCTGCGGGTCTAAATCTCCGCATCTCGTTCCCATCACGAGTCCCTCGAGGGGTGTAAAACCCATCGAGGTGTCTACGCTCCGACCTCTCTCTACGGCGCAGGCGCTGGCACCGTTACCGAGATGGAGGGTTATCATGTTCAGCGACTCGGGAGGGCGCCCGAGCAGTTTCGCCGCCTCCTTGCAGACATAGGCGTGCGATGTGCCGTGAAATCCGTACCTTCTTATCGCGTATCTATCGTAAAACTCCAGAGGAATCGCATACAAGAAAGCCTCTTTTGGCATACTCTGGTGGAAAGCGGTATCGAAAACCGCTACCTGGGGAACCTTCGGAGCGATCTTTCTCATCGTCAAGATCCCCTCTATATTGGCCGGATTGTGGAGCGGGGCGAGCGGTACAAGCTCTCTTAAAGCCTCTATCAACCCCTCGTCCACGAGAGCCGGCCGCGTGAACCTCTCTCCCCCGTGCACCACCCTGTGGCCTACCGCGTCGAGAGAGTCGAAAGAGTTCAGCACTCCGTCACTTTCAAGCCTCTCCTGCGCTATTTTCAGCGCCTCCATATGCCCCTTCACACCTCCCTGCTCGCCTATTCGCTCTACAACTCCGGCTCCAAGCTCAATTTCGGCATCAAAAAGCCTGTACTTAAGAGACGAGCTTCCCGCATTTAGAACAAGTATTCTCATGAGTGGGCCGCCTGTATGGCCGTTATCGCGACCGTACTGACTATATCTTCGACGCTACAGCCTCGGCTAAGGTCGTTTACAGGTTTTCTGAGCCCCTGAAGCACCGGCCCTATGGCGATGGCGCCCGTAGATCGCTGAACGGCCTTGTATGTGTTGTTACCTGTGTTTAGATCGGGAAAGATAAAGACCGTAGCCCTCCCCGCCACACGGCTGCCGGGCAGCTTTTTTTGTGCCACTTCCGGGTCGATCGCGGCATCGTACTGCATAGGCCCCTCTATCGGAACATCCGGACGCAGCCTTTTCGCTATCTCTGTAGCTTTACGCACCTTCTCGACATCTTCGCCCACTCCGCTCTCCCCGGTCGAGTATGAGAGCATCGCTACATAGGGCTCTATTCCGAAAGCCCTGGCGGTATCTGCCGAAGAGACCGCTATCTGCGCCAGCTCTTCCGGGTTCGGATCGGGAACGATCGCACAGTCGCCGTATACGAGCACTCTCGTCTCGAGACACATGAAAAAGACGCTCGAGACTATATCTATTCCCGGTTTTGTCTTAATGATCTGAAGCGCCGGAAGGACCGTTTCGCGAGTCGTATGCGTCGCGCCCGACACCATACCGTCCGCAACCCCTTCGTAGACCATCATCGTCCCGAAATATGTAGAGTTCTCCATCAGCTCGGCGGCATCTTCGCGGCTCATGCCCTTCTGCTTCCTGAGCTCGTAAAGGCGCTTTGCGAACCTCTCTTTATACGGGCTTTTTTGCGGGTCGACGAAAGAGGCGTCTTTAATCTCTATTCCCAAAATACCGGCCCTGTTTAGTATGCTCTCTCTATCCCCGAGCAGCGTGACCTTCGCGATATTCCTGCGAAGTACCGTTTCGGCCGCCTGCAAAACCCTCTCGTCTTCGCTCTCGGGCAGTACGATATGCTTTTGCACCTTGGACGCGGATGCGAATATACGGTGTAGAAACATTGCAGGCGTCACGATATCGAGTTCCGTCTCCGCAAGAGACTCGACGATCGACGAGGCGTCAACATACCTCGAGAAGTGGCCCAGAGCCAGTGCGATCTTCCGTCTGTGCCTCGGTGTCAGACGCGCCGTACACTTTTGTACCTGCATCGCTGTCTCCATCGTATCGCTCTTTACTCCTATGACCGCTATGCGGAAGTCGGCGTCGGACCTCAACATCCGCATGACATTTTCGGCCGGATCAAAATCTCCCCCTATCACCACCGCCGAAGCGGCCGCAAAAGCTGCCGAGCGGTTGGCGGCGTATACCGCCAGAAGTATGTCGCTTCTGTCGGCGGGGACGATAACGAGATCCCCGTTTTCGAGCCTCTCCAGAAAGTGCTCCGGCCGCATCGCGGCGACAAGCGGCCTGCGTATCGTGCGCTCGAGCTGTTTTCGGCTCTTTAGAATCAGCGCCTCGGCACCGGTTGCCTCCATAAGGTCCAGAACGGCAGGTCTGTCAAGCTCGCTCTCGTAAGGTATAAGAAAGCATGGGACAGCCATCTCTCTATCCGAACTCTTCACCCTGCACGAGAGGGGGTCGGCGACATGATTTATGAAAAAAACGAGAGGCTCTACACCCTCATCTCTGATCGTGTAGTTCCAGAGTAGTATCTCGTTTTCGGCATCTTCGAGACTTCTCTCTCTTGCGCTTACCACTCCCGCTACGGGCGAAGAGAGATTCTTTGCTATTTTCAGATTCAGGTCGAAGTCTACCATTTCGAGCAGACTCTCGCCCCCGGAACCAGCACAAAGCACGAAATCGTAACTCTTTTTGAGAGTCTCGTACCGCTCTATTATAAGCTCGTAGAGCCGCTCCTCCTCACCTGCGGCGAGCAGGTCGCTAGCCTCCCGCTCCGTTACGGCCCACGCCTCTTTAGCGCTTTGAGACAGCTTGAAACTCTCTCTTATCGTCTCTATGTCGTCATCTTTGGTAGACGACTCCGTAATCGGTTTGAAAAAGGCTATGCGCTTGTAGTTTCTTCTCAGAATCTCCATCAACCCCAGCGCGATGAAGAGAGTACCGGCATGACGCTCTCTGGAGAGAATGAAGAGAGATTTGGTTTTCATCCGTTGCCTCCTAAAATCTGCAGATCATCTTCCTAAAAAGCCCCTGCGTCTTTGAAAATTCCCTGAACTCTCTTCTGAATTCGGCCCTCTTTTCCGTCTGCATTTGATCCATACGCTCCTTCAGAACATTCAGCGCTTCGAGCGTCTCCCCGTCTTGCATATCCGGATGCCTCTTTAGAGACTCGATATGCCTGCTCTGGACATCGAGATCCTGATGTTTTCCCAAAATACTCTGTATCGATTTGAGCTTCGAAGCCATCTGCCTGTAAGCCTCTTCGTCAAACAGCGAAGAGAAAAACTCCATCATGTAACGGAGCTTTTTTACATCTATGCGTACGGCATGATACTCCTGCGCCGGGCTCTTTTTACCGATCAGGGAGCCCCTTTTCAAAACCTTTGCGTAGCGCGACTTCAGCACCGGCTTTACGGTAAAAATCAGGGGTGAAAAGGCCTCCTCACACAACCCCTCTTCCGAAGATGTTTGCGCAAACCGATTGAGCTCTTCGATCTGTGCCGTGAACTTTTCGCCCGTCAAGAAACTGCGGAGCCTCTCCCTTTCGCTCTTGCGCCTCTCGAGTAGCCTCTTCTCGACTCTCTTCAGCGCATTGTGGAGCCTCTTTGGAAGCATCCGCCCAAACTCTTCTATCTCCTCGATATATACATCCAGATCCCTCATATCGCCGGTCTCTCTCATCAAAGAGCCCAGACTCTCTTTATGCATCCGGCACCATGCAGGATCGAAAACTCCCCCCATCTGCGAAAGCAGCGCCCTGGTTTTGCGCATCGCCACCCTTAGCTGATGCAGTCGTTCGGGATCTTCCGTACCCTCCAGGATTGCGGCCCTGTCGGCCCGAACCGTTTTCATAAGCGAATATAGGATAGCCTTCACGGCATGTGCGGCGCTTTCGTAAGGGGTGAACTTCACGCTTACACTCGCCTTTGAGAAGTCTCTTCTTCCGTCCACCTCTTCCAGAAGCTCCTTTAGCGGCCTCTCTATCGCCGGGACCGCCATACGCTTTGAAATGGCCCCGTTCGTAAAGTCCGGATTGTCTGTCACTTCGGCCGCGACCACGTTTTCAAAGAGCTTTGGAAGCACGAAGCCTTTCGCTTCCGACTCGCTTTTGAACTCGACTTCGAGGATGTTGAGCCCCTTGAGAGGCTTCTTGAAACTGTCGAGCTCGAATGTGGTCCCGTCGATCTCAAAAACGAAGCGCTCTTTTCTTATCACCCCTCCCCTGTTACGGCGCATCGCCTCTTCGAAGACGCTCTTTGGCACCATCTCTTCGTGCTCTTGTCTGACAAGACCGCTTCCCCTCTTTACGGTACGCGTAAATGTGTTGCCGCGGCGGCGGTAGCGCACCGCCTCCCCTTCCGCAGCCACGAGGTAGAACTGCACGATCGTGCTTTTGTCGTAGGAGATCGAGCGGCTCCTCAAAAAGCGTTTCATGGAGCAGGGGTAGAGTACGAACCTGCGTTCAATTTCCAAATTTTCCATAAATAGGATTCTACCATGTTGTGCTATAATAAAGTAACAAACCCGAACGAAGGAAAAAGAGAGATAGAAAAGTTCCGCCTCTTTCACAACCGTTTTCCCCACCTCGAAATAGAGCACCTCATTGAATACTATGCAGTCTTCGGCGGAGTGGAGAAACATCTGACCCTCGGCTTCAACGACTCTCTGCAGTCGTGTATAGAGAGGATGATACTCGACCGATACCGATTTCTTAGAACCAAAATCATACCGCCCCCATGTTTCGATGCGACAAACCGCAGGCTGCTTAGAGCGGTTGCGGTATCGGACGGCAAAATAATAAACGTATTCAGGCGTGCGGGAATGGGTAGGAACGAAGGGTACTCGGCCTGCAGCGAGCTTCAGAGAATAGGAGTGCTCTACGAAGAGCGCTCGAGAGAGAGTCTGCCGCCGGTCGTACCCGGTATGAAAAGAAGAAGAGAAGAGAGGGGTTACGAGGTGCAGTCGAAGATCAGATTCACACACCAATTCTACAGATTCTGGTACACATTCGTAGATCCGCACGCACGCGAGATTGAAGAGGGTGACTACGAACCGTTCATGGAGGATCTGCGGAGCTCTTTCGACAGGTATGTCAGCTTCACCTTCGAGGATCTCTCCAACGCCTTGATCAAGAGGACTTTCGAAGCCCGCGATCCGATCTTCGAAAAGGGAAACTACTGGGACATGCACAACGAATTCGACCTCGTCGCAAGAACAAGAGACGACCGTATGATCGTAGGTGAGTGCAAATGGAAGGGGCATAAAGTGTGCAAGAGCCTTGTGAGCAAACTGAAGTCGAAATGCGAACGCTCCGGCCTGAAGCCAGACTATCTGGCACTCTTTTCGAAAAGCGGATTCAGCAAAGAGTTGCAGGGCTCCAAAGATCCGACGATTCTCTGTTTCGACCTGAACGATTTCGAAAGGCTTCTGGCATGAACGAGTTCAAGCTCCCCTCTTCGATGAAAGAGAGTGAACAGAAGACCCTTCTTAAGCAGCTCGAAAGCCTGATAGAGCAGACCTACAGCGTAGAGAGAGAGTATATCGCCCTCACCAACTCCTACGACCAGTTGCAGAGCCTCGTCAAACAGATCATAGAGGTTCTGCCCAACGCCCTCTGGGTCCTGAACGCAGACCGTTCCATTTTTCTGCACAACAGCGAAGCCGAAAGACTCGAAGGGCTGCTCGATCTGATAGATCTTGAGGCGAAAGAGGCCGAAACAGCCTTCAAGGAGCGCTTCTATCTGGTTAAAATCTCCGCGACTGAGTCGAAGAGGATAGTCAGCGCGACCGATATAACGGAGCAAAAACGGAGGGAGCGCCTCGCCTCGATGGGCCAAATGGCGGCCCATCTCGCCCATGAGATACGAAACCCTATCGGCTCAATCGCACTGCTGGTCTCATCGCTTTCAAAAAGGGTGGTCCCGAAAAACCGGCCGATAGTGGATGAGATAAAGCGTTCGCTCTTTAGGGTGGAGCGAATCATAAAGAGCACGCTGATGTACTCCAAAGGGGTCAACCCCGTAATATCGTCGATACCGCTGAAACATATCGAAAAGGAGTGCCGCGCCGCCGTAGACTCCTACAGCTATACAAAGCCGATCGTTTTTCACTACTCATTTTCCGATACCGCCCTGAAAGCGGATGCCGATCTTCTATCTCTCGCGCTTCAAAACTTTATCTTCAACGCCATAGACGCCATCGAGCAGAGTGAAGATGAGAGCGGGGAGGTATGGATAGGGTGCGAAGAGGATGGTGAGAGTTTCAGGTTCACCATAGAAGATAGCGGCGTACCTATCGAAGAGAGCGAACGCATCTTTGAGGCCTTCTATACGACCAAAACCAAGGGAAACGGACTCGGGATGGTACTTGCACGCCAGATCGTCGAGGCACATAACGGCAGGATCGTCGTAGAGAACGACCCGAAGAGGTTTACACTTTTTCTGCCGAAGAGAGAGGCGATCGCCGGTTAGACCGTCTCCAACTCCTCATCGAGCCTGTTTACCGATTTGGCGGTCTCGAATATCAGCCTGTCGTAATCCTCCCTCTTTATCCCGTAGTGGTTTAAAAAGAGATCTATCGCCGGCTGGTTACACTTCTCTATCGACTCCACGAACATATATACGTGTGCGAACTTTCCTTGTCTGTGCAGCAGCGCCGCCCTTATATCTTCAGATATGTTGAACTCCGAAAGTATCTTCTCCATCGGCGCCTGCATGACGACATCCAGAAGCGAAAGGGCGCCTACGAAGTGGGCTTCGTCGAGCTCTCTTCTTGAAGCCTGCGGATACATCAGTTTCCATGTTCCGCGCATAAGCTCCATACGGTTTTTCGCCATGAGCGCCAGCGGTGTCGTCTCCTGCCTGCCGCCGACGGACTGCGCATATATGATCATCATGAGCCACTGGGCCACGTTGTGTCTGCCAAGAAGCAGTATCACCTCCTGAATCGAGGATATCTGCCTCGCAAGCGAGAGCGCAGCCGAGTTGACGTAGCGAAGGAGCTGAAGCGAAAGAGCGCTGTGCTCTTCGAGATATGAGGCTATCTCGTCCGCCTCCGCATTCGATATGAGCAGGTTGTACGCCTTTATGACGCTTCGATAGTGGGGGTCGATTTTCTGCTGTCTGAGAATCTTCGGCTTTGCGAAAAAGTAACCCTGGAACTTTTTGAAACCCATATCCTCGCAAAACTGTGCTGTTTCGGGCGATTCGACCTTGGTTGCGATCAGCTCCGGGTCGTACGCCTCCACTCTCTTGAGAAGGTCGCGGAATCTATCTTTCGGACTTCTGTCGACATCTATTTTTATGTAGCTGAAGTAAGGAAGCAGCGGGCCGACCCTTTTCATAAGCGCATCATCGAGCACCGTATCGTTGAGGGCTATCTGAAAACCCCTTTTTCTCAGCTCCAGAACTCTTTTGGCGATCGCCATATCAAACCGTATGGAGGGGAGCAGGGAAAAGACGAAGATATCTTTCGGCATATCGAGTATCAGGTCGTTAAAGAGAAACTCCCTCTCCACTCTGACGAACGCCTTGTACGATCCGAGTATCTCCTTTACACCGAACCGGTTCAAAACGTTGCTCAATACCGAAACGGTTGCATAACGGCCGGGTGCCTCGTTTGGGGTCCGTTTCTCGTCTCTGAAAAAGAGGTCGTAGGCGAAAATGCGTCTGTTTTCATCCAGTATGGGCTGCCTGCCCAGCAGATGGTGTTCGGACATCTGAAAACCTTCGTCGATATTTCACTACAGCAATATCGACCATCTTTTAACATTTTTTACGCCGAAGCGAAGACCTCGACCTCCTCGATCCTCTCCAACTCCTCTCTAACCTGCTCGTCCACAAAGACCGAAGACTCTATCTCTATCTCCTGCAGCTTCGAGCAGAGCAGCAGTTTTAGAGGTTTTCTTCCCGGGTGTGATCGCGCAAGCCTGTAGATCTCTTCCAGAACACGGATCTTTTCGTGGTTCAGGTCGAGGCGGACAATCATCGGCTCCTGCGGCTTCTCCACCATCCTGGTCTCGACCTTCTCTCTCCTGCACGCCTTAAGCTCCAATATCTTGTGGACCCGCATCCTGGTGAAGTCGCCGTCTCTGGTTATAGAGACCTTGAAGCCTATCGGCTCGTCGAGATCCATCTTTTCAAGCTGCTCCAACTGCCGTTCGAAGAGTGTTATCTCTATGTTTCCGTGCAGGTCCATAACGTTGGCGATACCGAATCTGTTGCCGCGCTTGCTTATCTTGGTCACGACCTCCTCCACCTTTCCGATAAGCAGCGCCGTTGAACCCTCCTCTATCTGCTCGATGTCGGAAGAGAGAGTATACTCTATCTGCGAAAGCTCCTCCCTGAATCTGTCAAGCGGGTGGCCGGAGACGTAAAAGCCCAAAGACTCCTTTTCGAGTTCGAGAAGGCTCTTTTGGTCGTACTCCTCCATCGGTACTATCTCGACCTTTACGCTCACCATCTCTTCGGCATCTCCAAAGAGCGACCCCACGGCCATCTGCTGCGCTCTCGCCGACTCGTGCATCGCATCCACTATCGCCTCGATCGACTCCAGCAGCGACCGCCTGCTGTATCCGAAGCCGTCCAGAGCCCCGGCCTTTATCATGGACTCTATCACTTTTTTGTTCACTTTTTGCGTATCTATTCTCGAGACGAAATCGTCCAAAGAGGCGAACGGCCCCTCTTCGCGCGCCCGGAGTATGGCGTTTACGGCAGCGTCACCGACCCCTTTGATCGCTCCGAGACCGAAGAGAATGACCTCTCTATCCTCCTCTTCATCCCTGTCGGGCGTAAACTCGAGTGCGGAGCGGTTTATATCGGGAGCGAGCAGCTTTATCCCGAGCCTCTTGGTCTCGTCGATATACTTGACGACCTTGTCGGTATTGTCTTTTTCACTCGTAAGCAGAGCCGCCATAAATTCCGCGGGGTAGTGGGTCTTCAGGTAGGCGGTCTGGTATGTCACCATAGCATAGGCGGCGGAATGCGACTTGTTGAAACCGTAACCGGCGAACTTCTCGATAAGGTCGAATAGCTCGGCAGCCTTGTCGTAGTCGAGCCCCTGCTCCTTGGCCCCCTGGGCAAATTCGTTCCTGTACTTCTGCATAAGGTCGAACTTCTTCTTGCCCATCGCCCGCCGTACGATATCGGCTTTGCCGAGGCTGAAGCCGCCTATCGTCTGGACGATCTGCATAACCTGCTCCTGGTACACTATGACGCCGTAGGTGGGCCTCAGTATCTCCTCGAGCTGCGGGAACATATAGGTGATCTCCTGGCGGCCGTGCTTTCTCTCTATGAAGTCGTCGAGCATTCCCGACTCCATCGGGCCGGGCCTGTAGAGTGCGAGCACCGCCACCAGATCTTCGAAGTTGTCGGGCTTGAGCTTGGAGTTTAGCTGCTGCATCCCGCCCGATTCGATCTGGAACATTCCGACGGTCTCGCCGCTTCGTATGGTCTCGTAGACCTTCTTGTCATCCATCGGCATATTGTCGAGATCTATATCTATTCCATGCCTCTCTTTGATCAGCTTGAGAGCGTTGTCTATGACCGTGAGGGTTTTGAGGCCGAGAAAGTCGAACTTTATCAGATCCACATCTTCGAGGAAATTGAGGGAGTACTGCGTAACCAGCGTCTCTTCGCCGGAGGGTTTGTAGAGCGGGGTTTTGTGCCACAGCTCCTCGTTGGAGATGACCACCCCGGCCGCGTGCATACCCGCATTGCGCTTGAGACCCTCGAGGGCCAGCGCGAACCTCCAGACACGCGCGGCGGTCGGATTGGTCTCTATCAGCTCTCTTAGCTTCGGCTCTTTCTGGAAAGCTCCGGGCTTGAAGCCCTCTTCACCCTCTTTTCCTTTGCCGTTGAGCGTGATTCCGAGCTCGTCGGGAATCAGTTTAGCCATCTTGTCGGCCTCTGCGTAGCTCACGCCCAAAACGCGGGCGACATCGCGGATTACACCTTTGGCCAGCAGCGAACCGAAAGTGATCACCTGCGCCACGTTGTAACGGCCGTACTTTTCTACCACGTAGTCTATGATCTCGCCGCGTCGGGCCTGGCAGAAGTCCATATCTATATCGGGCATGCTTACACGCTCCGGGTTCAGGAAACGTTCGAAGAGCAGATCGTACTTCATAGGGTCTATGTTCGTTATTCCAAGCGAATAGGCCACGAGGCTCCCGGCCGCCGAGCCGCGCCCCGGTCCCACCGGTATGCCCCGCTCTTTGGCTTCCCTCACGAAATCCCAAACTATCAGCATATATCCCGGGAACTTCATCTGGTTTATGATCCGCATCTCCGTCTCGAGGCGCTCTTTATACTCTTCGTGCCGCTTCGGATCGATATGCTTGAGCCTCTCTTGCAGCCCCTTTCTGCACTCGTGCACGAAGAGCACCTCGTCGTTTGCAAAGCTGTTTTGCACCTCCGGTTCAGGTACGCTGAGCCCCTCTTTGGCCGCATACTCCCTGGCGAACTTGAAGTTTGGAGGGGTAGGATTGCCGAGGTCCAGTTCGAGGTTGCATTTACGGGCGATCTCCTGAGTATTCTCCAGTGCCTCTGGTATGTCCGCATACAGAGCCGCCATCTCTTCGGGAGATTTTAGGAAAAATTCGTGTACGGAGTGACGCAGGCGATCGGGATCGTCGAGAAGTTTGTTCATCGCGATGCACATAAAGGCTTCGTGCGCCTCCGCATCTTCGGGGTAGAGGTAGTGGGTGTCGTTGGTTGCCACGATTTTTATGCCGGTTTCGAGGCTTAGTTTTATCACCTGCTCGTCTATGAAGTGCTGATCGCCGATTCCGTGGCGCATCAGTTCAAGATAGAAGTCGTCGCCGAAGATCTCTTTGTACTCGAGTGCGACCTCTTTCGCCCTCTCGTACCCCTGCGCACCGAACTTCACGTTCCTCTCACTGAGGTTCAGATGCCAGTTCACCTCTCCCTGAAGACATGCGGAGGAGCAGATGAGCCCCTCGCTATGCTCTCTTAGGATCTTTTTGTTGATTCTCGGGTAGTAGTAGAAGCCGTTTATATATGCCTGTGAGCTTAGATACATAAGGTTTTTGTAGCCGGTTTCGTTCTTTGCGTAGAGGCATAGGTGGAACCGCTGTCTGGTGCTCTTGTCGCCAATATCATCCTGGTTGTGGAGGTACGCCTCCATACCTATTATCGGCTTTATGCCCTCCCTCTTCATCTGCTGGTAGAAATCTATGGCCCCGAACATGTTTCCGTGGTCGGTAATCGCCACCGAATCCATACCCAGCTCTTTGAGTCTTCCCGCTAGCTTGGATATCTTGTTGGCGCCGTCGAGTAGCGAATATTCGGTATGCAGATGAAGATGGGTAAATGCCGGTTTCATTCAGGCTCCTCGGCGTGGGGTATCTGTAAATTGAAGTCTACACTATATGCCGTTAGAAATTCATAAACCGCTCTATTTAAAAAATCGGCGCCTTTGTCCGATTTAACATATAGCTGCCTTTATGCTCGAAAGGATTAAGATGATAAACATGATACTTATGATCACCTCCGTTACGCTGATTCTGATACTTTTGGCGCTTCTTGTGATCATCGTGCTGGAGTACAGGGCGAAAAGGTCGTTCGACCACTACGTCATGGAAAACGAAAACGCTCTTGATGCGGAGCGAAAAGAGAGTGCTCTCTCACACAGACCGGAACAAAGGACTATTCCTCTGCCGGATCGAAAAGCTGATACGGCAGATACCGCGGACGCACCGCCCCGAAAGCCCGAAACAGAGAGTACGACAGAGCCGCAGTTCAAACAGTACCCCCCGGTGCGAAAAGCGGAACCGAAAAAGCGCTCCAAAGCGGAAGAGATAAAGCGGAAGAGTTACGCTCCTTTTACACATCAGCGGCTTGTCGAGACGATGGGGTTGAGCCATGAAGAGGCCGACGAATTCGTACTCGAGCTGATACACCAGCTCGAAGATGCCATCGAGGAACTGGACAAACTTATAGAAAGAGGAGATTTCGATCGGATCGAGCACGTTACACACGGATTGAAAGGGGCGGCCACCAACATCGGCTCTGGCGGTGTGGCGGATATTTTGGTAGACTACAATACAGAGATGAAAAACGGTAAAGACCCTGAGGCCGCACAGGCGTACCAGGAGCTTCTAAAGAGTGCCGTAAGCGATCTCAAAATCGAGTATTCACAGGTAGCATAGATGCGAAAAAACATCCTTCTGATAGGATTTATGGGTGTGGGCAAAGGGGCCCTCGCCAGAGAGCTCGTAAGGTTGGACGGCTCACTCTACGCCCTCGATACGGACGACATGATCGAGAGTATGACAAATACACGTATAAAAAAGATCTTCGCGACAGCCGGAGAGGAGGCTTTCAGGGCCCTCGAGCAAAAGACCGCACAGTGGCTGGCAGAGAGTGTGAGCAACGCGGTCATATCCACAGGCGGAGGATTTTACAAGGTAAAAAACATAAAAGCTATAGGAACGGTAGTATATCTGAAAGCCGACTTCGATTGGATAGTGCAACGGATTCTAAATGCCCCCAACGCGAAAAAGAAGCTGAAAAAACGACCGCTCTTTCAGGATATAGAGAGGGCCCGCAACCTTTTTAAGAGCCGATACGACGAGTACGAGAAGGTTGCCGATATCGTTGTGGATGTTATGCACAAAGATAGAGAGGAGCTGGCGAAGGAGGTTATGGGGGAAGTGGGTTTTGGGTGTTAGGTTGTAGGTTTTGGGTGTTAGGTTGTAGGTTTTGGGTTGTAGGTTTTGGGCGGGAAGCCCGGGGTCGGGCTTTTTAGCAGTAGTCGGCCAGCAGACCCTCTTTCAGCGACATATATGTCTCTTCCCCGACCAGCCTCTTTACTATCTCGAGACCGAAGCATATAGCGGTGCCGGGGCCTCTTGACGTCATGACGTTGCCGTCTATGACGACCTTCTGCTTATCGGTATACCCCTCTTTGCCTATCTGCTCCTCCACGCTCGGGTAGCAGGTATATTTGCTTCCGAGTACTCCGGCCGCTTTCAACGCGAACGGTGCCGCGCAGATAGCACCGACAACCTTCTCTTTTGCCTTCATCTCTTTTAGAAGCTCCTGCACCCTTTCGTTTTCAGCCAGCATATGGGTCCCCTCCCATCCGCCGGGAAGAACGATCATGTCGAGTTCGTCCGCGAGTACATATTTGATGTCGGTATCGGCTTTAACGGTTATGCCGTTTGCGCCGGTCACCAACTCTTCGTTTACACCGGCCACGACAACTTCGATGCCGCCGCGGCGCATTACATCGATCAGACTCACAGCCTCTATCTCTTCAAAACCTTTTGCCAATGGAACACAGACTTTTGCCATCTTCAACCTCCTTCTTGGTCGTTTTCAGACAGTAACGAAAAACGAACGGCGAAATATGGTCTATTTCACCTTGTCAAGATACTTGCCTTCAACAGTATCGACTCTTATTTTGTCACCTTCGAGGATGTGGTAAGGCACCTGAACGACCGCCCCGGTTTTCAGAGTGGCCGGTTTACGGCTTCCGCTCGAGGTGTCGCCCTTGAAGTTGGGCGGTGTCTCCACCACTTCGAGCTCTACAACCTGCGGAAGCTCGACGGAGATCGGCTTTCCGTTGTGAAACAGAACATCCACCGTAAAACCTTCGTCCATAAACTTGATCACATCTTCTCCGACCTGATCGTGGGTAAGACCTATCTGCTCGTAAGTGGACGTATCCATGAACTGCAGCATCTCACCGTCGTCGTATAGGTACTGCATGGTCTTCTGCTCGAGATTCGGAGTCTCGAACTTGTCGCCGGCATGAACCGTCTTTTCGATGACCCGCCCCGTAGAGAGAGATTTTATCTTTATACGTACAAATGCCGCCCCTTTGCCGGGTTTGACATGCTGGTACTCCACAACCCGGTAGGGCTGCCCGTCTATTTCGAGACGGATACCTTTCTTTAGGTCGCTCATGCCGATTGTTGCCATATAAACTCCTGCTTTTTGGAGTAATTTTATCTAAAAAAACTTGGAAAAGAGGTAAAAAACTATGGAGAGAATTACAGATAGAAGAATAGATGTGGCTATAGGAATGTAGAGGGTGAAGTTCTCTTTCTTTATGACGATGTCTCCGGGCAGCCTCCCGAAAAAGGAGACGAAAAGCCCGAAAACCACCAACAGAAGCCCGAGACCGATAAGTAGGCGGCCTATATCGGGCATACTACTCCTCCTTTTTGAAATCTAGCGCTTTGGCTCTGTACATCAGTACGGGGACGAAGATAAGAGAGACCACCACCGCAGCCACGGTACCCGAGATCAGGGCTACACCGAGACCCCCGAAGATCGGGTCGCTCGCAAGCAGCGCGGAACCGAGAATGATGGCTATCGCCGTCAACATGATCGGCTTCGCCCTCGTGGCGCTCGCGACGGCTATCGCGTGCTGCTTGTCGAACCCTTTCTCCTCCATCAGCGACTTCGCGAAGTCTATCAAAAGAAGCGAGTTTCTGGAGCTTATTCCCATCAGCGCAATGAAACCTATCAGAGATGTAGCGGTAAGGAAGAATGTGTGCTCCGTAACCTTGTCGGCAACCCAGTGGCCCACGATGACTCCGATGATCGAGAGGAAGCTGCCTGCAAGCACTATTCCGCTTATCGTGAAGTTCTTGTAGTAGACCACAAGAAGCAGGAATATGAGCACGAGTGCGGCTATGAACGCCGCCCCCAGATCGCGGAACGTATCGAGCGTCACCTTCATCTCGCCGTCCCACCTCAGGTCGAACACCTCCCCGCTCTTTCTATCTTTAAGACGGAGATTGAAGAGGTAGTCGGTCGTGGTTATCTCATACTCTTTCGATAGCTCTTTCATTATCTTCTCTCTCGCATCGAGCAGCGGGTATACCTGAGATACCATATCCGCTTCAGCGGTAACGTTTATCATGCGTCTCAGATCTTTCTGCATAAGTGTGGGCGGAGCGTCTATCTCTTTTATATCGACCAGTTCGCTGATCGGTACGAGCATACCCTTTTTGTTCATAAGCTTCAAAGATGCCAGCTTCGTCTCAAGAGCACGCCTGCTGCTGTTTGCAAGCCGCCTGGTCTTGTCGCTGAGCCGCACGAAAAGACCGATCTGGTCCGGATAGTTGCGACTGTTTTTAGGAGCTACCACCATACCCTCGAAAGCCAGATAGAGTATCTTGTTGACCTGCTCGACGCTCAGACCGGAGCGCGATATCTTGTCGGAATTCGGAACTAACTCGAACTTCTTGTATGGATCGTCGGCCATTATGTTTATATCCGCAAGACCTTCGGTCTTTTTGAAGATATCGGCGACCCTTTGACTAAGCGCATAAATATGGTCATAGTTTCGACCGTATATCTCCGCCACTACGGCAGCGAGCGTAGGAGGACCGGCAGGCTGCTCCACCATCTCTATCACGGTTCCTTTTTTCAGAGGCTCGCAGTTACCTTTTATAACCGGTCTGAGTCTGTGCACCATCATGAAAGAGGGCTCATCCCTCTCATGTTTGTCGGTAAGGTTTACCACGATTTCGGCTTCGTTCTCACTGCTTTTGAAGCCGGAGCCCTTCACCATCCCGGCATAATCGAGAGGAGCTCCCTGCCCGAGGTAGACCTCGACATCGGTAACTTCCGGCTCTTTTTGCAAAAATCCCACTACACATTCACCGACTCTTCCGGTCTCCTCAATCGAGCTGTCGGTAGGTGTGTGGATGTATATCGAAAATGTATTTGCACTCTTTCCCGGAAGCATCTTGGCCAAGACCAGCTTTGTCGGAAGCATCATAATGGAAGCGGCCAGAGCCGCAAGAGTCGCACCGATAACAAGCCACTGCTTCGTTTTCGATCCGAGAATATTGAATACAAAGCTCTCAAAACGCTTCACTTGGCACCTCCCTCAGGCTGCGGTTTCTCTTTGTTCCAGTGGTGGTGATGGTGGTGCATATGGGGCTTTTTCAGAAGCCTACGACCCAGATATGGCGTAAAGATGTAAGCCACCACAAGCGAGGCCACGAGTGCGACGGGAACGTTTTCGGGAATCGGCTTCATGAACTGCCCCATCATGCCGCCGACGAACGCCATCGGCACCATCGTCAGAATGATGGCGAGTGTCGCGATGTTCGTAGGAGCCCCTATCTCGTCGGTAGCCTGCACCATGATTTCATCGATATCTTTGTCGACCGCATCGTGGGCGTGCAGGTGCCTGTGGATATTCTCTATGACGATGATGGCGGCGTCAACGAGCAGACCGAGAGAGAGCAGGAAAGCGAATAGCGTGATCCTGTTTATCGTCTGACCCGACAGATAGGCTATAAAGAGTGTGATAGCCAATATGGCCGGAACGGTAAAAGTTACGATCAGCGACTCTTTCCAGCCGAGGAAGAAGATAAGCATCACTGCTATAATCGCTATGGTAATCAGAATATGGCTTACAAGTTCGTTTACCGCGTCGTTGGCACGCTTGCCGTAATCTCTCGTAAGCATATAGCCCACTCCCATCTTCTGCAGTTTCGGCTCAAGTGCCTTCAGATGCTCTTTTATCTCGTCGGCTATGACGACGGCGTTGGAGCCTGCAAGCTTTCCAAGCTCGAGCGTAACGGCATCGTGAAGATCGGAGAACTTCTCACCCGCTCTTTGCGCCATCAAAACCTTTTTATAATTCTGTATATCGCTTCCGGCCGTCACGGTAGCAACGTTTTTGAGGTAGATCGGCGAACCCATATACTGCGCTACTATCAGGTTCTGTACGTCTCTTATGCTCTCTATGGCGTTCTTGACTCCGAATATCACAAGTTTCCCGTCTTCGGTTCTGCCTTTGACATCCGGTACGTTTACCGCGAGCGCCTTGATTGCCTGAACGATCTGCCCGAGCGAGAGGTGGTACCCGGAAAGTTTCCCGAGATCGACCTGAATGTTGTACTGCTCCCTGCTACCGCCTTTGATTGCCGTTTTGGATACATTCTCTATCCGATTGAGACGCTGCTGTATGTCGCGTACAAGTTTGAACAGATCGGTCTCGCTTATCTTGGAGCCCGGCTTTCTATAGAAGTCAATAGTGACGATGGGAATATCTATATCGACGTCGAACGGTTTTACGAGCGGCTGCATAGCCCCTTTTGGAAGCAGATCCATATTCTGCATGACCTTGTCGTACAGGTTAAGGTTCGCCTTCTCCCTATCTTCGCCTATATAGTACATAACGTTTACGATACCGACGTTTGCCATGGCTATGCCGTAGATATGCTCGACCCCTTTTATCTCTTTTATCTTTCGTTCGAGCGGGTTGACTATGATGTTTTCGACCTCCCGCGGCGTAGCACCCGGCATCGGTACGATTATGGTACCGCCGGCGACGGAGATCTGCGGGTCCTCCTCCCTCGGCATGATCTCGAGCGAAATGTAGCCTATAACGAGCAGAAAGATTCCCAGAACCGGTGTAAGCGGGTTGTGCAGAAACGTACGGGCAAGCTTGCCTGCGACATCCCTGGGCTTGTAGCTTTTACTCTCTTGCATACCGAACCCTTTATTTTATCGTGACCTGGGCGTACATACCCGGGTAGATCCTGTAGCCTTTATAGTCGAATGAGACCTTCATCTTGAATTGATGGGTCATAGGGTTGGAGCTGGGGATTATCGCAAACACCCTTCCCTCTTTTCGAAGGTTCATCGAAGGCACCTCCACCGTCACCTTCTGACCCACTTTTACATTGATTATGTCGCTCTCGGAGATCTCCGTCAAAATCTTCAAATCACTAAGATCGGTCAGTATAATCGCGGGCATACCGGGCATCGCCATCTCGCCCGCCTTGATCCGTTTCTCGACTACCACACCGTCGTTCGGCGCTCTTACGTCCAGGTAGGCATACTGATTCATCACCTCTTTGAGTTTCGCCTTCGCCTGGGCCACCTGCTTCTGCGCAATCTCTATCATCGCTTTCGTATTCTCGGCCGCCAGTTGGAGATTTTCGAGCTCATATTTTGAAACCATCCCCTTTTTGAAGAGGCGCTCATGCCTGGCGAGGTTCGTTAGAATATTGTTGTACTGGTTCCTGTTCATCTGTAGAGCAAGCTCTGCCTGGGAGATCGCCAGCTCCACCTGCGATTTCGCACTATCTATCTCTTTCGAATCGATCGTATAGAGGAGCTGCCCCTTTTTTACCCTCTGCCCCTCTACCACGTAGACCTTTTTGACAAAACCCATGTAACGGCTCGTCATCATCTTCTGATTATCCGACACGACACTTCCGGTAAGCGTAAGTTCCGCCGCGACGGCCGCCGCCGTCAGCATAACGAATAGAAGAACAATCTTTTTCATAACATTCCTTTGTTGATGATATTTTCGAGTTCAAAAACTTTGTCGTTTCTCGCGTTACGTGTCTTTGCGAGTTTCAAAACCGCCTGGATCTCCTCGCTGTTTTTGATAAGAACGTCGTTTATAGATATAAGACCCTCTTTATAGCGGTTGTAGTAATTTTCGTAAACCCTTCGCATAAACTTGACCTTCTGCTTGAGCGATTTTATGTCGTACTCACGACTCTTTATCTCGCTGATTATCTTGTCGATTTTGAGTGCTATGCCCTTTTTCGCGAGCTCCACCTGGTGTTTTGCCTTGAGATTTTGTATTCTCGCCTTCTCATACTTCGATTTGTCGATCATTCCGTTGAAAATATTCCACTTCATCTGCACTCCGACGGTATAGGCGTCTTTGTCGGTGAAGTCGTTCATGAACGTATCATCGGCACTGCCGTACTCCGCAAACGCGCCTATTTGAGGATAGTAGGCCGCTTTTTCAACACCTATCGCAAGTTTTGTCACCTCCAGACCCATCTTCGCCTTCTGGATATCGAGGTTTCTGTTTACCATCTCCTTCTTATCCATGACCGGCATCGGTACATCTTTATCCGCCACCGAGACGGACTCTACCTTCTCATCCAGCAGGAAAGAGAGAAACTGGTACGCAAGTTTCCTGTTCAGTTTCGCCTGGTTTAGCATACGCAGTACATCCGCCTTCTTGGTTTTAACCTGAAGAAGGTCGATATCGAGCGCATAACCCTCTTTAACCATATTGGCGACCGTATTTTCAAGCTCCTCCACATTCTTTAGTATGATCTTCAGATTCTTTATATAGCTGTTTACCAAAGCTATGTCGTAGAATGTCTTTCTTGTCTGGTACACTTTTTCGTTTATGATCCTCTGTCTGTCCAGCAGACTCATATCGGCCATCTTTCTGGCGATCATACCGTATTTGTTCAACTTGCCGCCGACATAGAGGGGGACCTTGTACTGAATCTTCTCCTGAAAGTGGTTTCTGGCCTCAGGATAGTTCAGATCGTTCGGTGCGGTATTTAGCAGAGTGTTCTGCATCGCCGGATTGGACATGATAGCGGTGAACTGTCCGAAATCACCGCCGGACATCGCAAGCGCCTGCCCTACACCTCCGAGAAAATCGGAGAAGCCGAAATCCCTGAAAGTGGCCTCTCTGCTTTGAAGCTTGAAACCGAATACGTTACCTGCATCGTTTGAACGTAGGGCGTTCAAGACGATATCGGCGCTTCCGTAGTTGTAACCGTCGGCAACCTTTACATCCATCCTCTTCATACGTATCTCATCTTCAGCGACACGTATCTCGAGATTGTTCTTTTTCACCAGTGCGAGCGCCTGGTCGAGCGTTAGATTCTTGTGTGCCGCAAACAGGGGCAATGAGAGCAGTAATACCGCCGCCATTCTCTTCATATGCCTCTCCTTTGATGAAGAAATTGTTTTATTTTACAGTAAAAATCGAAATATTACTATAAAAATTATTATTATAATTTTAATAAGGGGTGTTTATCAAAGATAATCGAACGGTTATAGATGAGTATCGGTATTTACAGAAAAATTATTACCTGTCACAAACAGTTTCCGACCGATCCTGCAGTCGAAATCTAGATAGAGACCGTGATCGTTACTCTTTTACGGGTTTGATAAGAAGGGGTGCACCGGACGGCCATAAGCGGTCCGGTAGCGATTGTCGCGGATTATAGGATAACGTATTTAACGTATACAGACGCCTGAAGCGCATCGAGCTCTTTAAGGACCTCTTCGCTCACGTCGTTGTCTACCAGAATGACTGCCAGAGCGAGACCCTTTTTTATATCTCTTCCGAGCCTGAAATCGGAGATATTGACATTGTGTTTCGCCAAAATCTGTCCCACATCGCCGATCACTCCCGGGACATCCGTATTTTTGAAAAGAATCATCCTGCCTTTGGGTTCAATATCGAGAGCAAACCCGTTTATCGATACGATTCTTTGGACATCTTCATTGAAAATGGTTCCCGAAATCTCCGTCACCTCTCTTTCGGTCGTCAATCTCAGAGTGATCTTGTTTTTATAAGCGCCGGTGCTTGCGGAGCTCTCTTTTTGAATTTCGATTCCGCGCTCCTTCGCGACAAAGTCGGCGTTCACGTAGTTTATCATCTCTCCGAGCGCCTCTTTCAGTGCGCCGACGGTTGCAAATGTGGCCAGAGAGTCTATATACTCCCCTATCTCCCCCTCGGTCAAGATTTTAAGTGATTTGATAGCTCCCATATTCGCCTGTGCGGCGAGAAAACCGATCTTCTGCATCAGCTCGAGGTACGGTTTCACGAACTCGGGAATCTCGTTCTCCCTAATCGGAAGGTTGAGAGCGTTGGGATAGCTGATGCCGCGTGCGGCATCGAGTGCCTGCTGTGCCGCCTGTGTCGCGATTTTGTACTGGGACTCGTGTGTGTTTGCCCCAAGGTGCGGCGTGACGGTAACGTTGTCGAGCTCAAGCAGCGGGTGGTCGGTAGCAGGCTCTTTTACAAAGACGTCGATACCGGCAAATCTGATCTTGCCGCTCTTGAGCCCGTTGTAGAGGGCCTCTTCGTCGTAAAGCCCTCCGCGCGCGCAATTTATCAGCACAACGCCGTCTTTCATCTTGGCTATCTCTTTCTCCCCGATCATACCTATCGTCTCCTGGGTTTTCGGGGTATGGATAGTGATGATGTCGCACGCGAGTATGTCGTCGAAATTCGTAGTGTACTCGATTCCGAGATCGGTAGCTTTGGAGGGTTCGATATAGGGGTCGTAGGCGATTACGTCCATCTCGAACGCCTTTGCCCTCTTTCCGACCCTGCTGCCGATGTTTCCGAACCCTATGATTCCGAGCCTCTTATCTTTCAGCTCATACCCGTACCACTTCTCTCTCTTCCATATACGGTCGATCTTCAGATCGTTGTGGGCATAAGGAAAGGCCCTCATACAGGAGAGCATATGAGCCATGGTCAGCTCCACCGCCGCGATCGTGTTTGCGGTAGGAACGTTCATCACTATGATCCCTCTTTTGCTGCAACCTTCCATATCGACATTATCTACCCCGACGCCGGCCCTAACCAGCGCTTTGAGATTCTTTGCTGCCCGCAAAAAGGTCTCGTTCACCTCCGTCGAACTTCTTGTGATCGCGACATCGGCCTGATCGATCACATTGAGAAGCTCATCCTTCGGAAGATCAGCCGCATTGATATAGTCTATATCGGGCTGCGATTCGAGAAGTTTCAAACCGCTTTCGTGAATGTGGTCGCAAACCATAACAGTATGTTTTTGCATCCTAATCCTTTACATATTTTTCTATTTCGGTCTTTACATCGTATTCTCGAACCATATTGATGATTCTCTCACGCTTCGCCCCATCTATATCATGGACGACAACAACCGCCTCGCCCCCCCTTTTGAAGACGGCAAAATCTATTCCGTTACGCTCAAAAAGCTGCTTTATACAGAACATTTTGTAGTCGTCGAGATTTCTCAGAATCAGACGAAACGAAGTTCTCGGTTCCGGCCTCTTTTTCAGCGGAAGAGAGACTTCCGTCTCGCTCACCGCATAACTGAATGACGGTTTTTCTCTAGAGGCGAGACTCTTCATCCACTTTTTCGTTTCTTCTCGATTCGCCTTTTCACCTGTAAAGGTGCGAGGTTCAAGCCTCTGAATCTCCGGTACCTCATCGTTACGGTTGGCGTATCTGTAGAGCAGTATCAGCAGTATCGAAACCGCCAAGGTTGAGACTACTCCAAAAAGGAGGATCAACAGGCGGTTCATCCAGGCTCTTAGAGTTGATCTTTTATTATGTCTCCGATCGTCAGCCGATCCTCACTGCTGTTGAGCTCGTTTATCGCATCACGCTCTTTTTGCCTCTCGAGACGGCGTACGGAGAGTCTGACTTTGTTCGAAGCCGGATCGAGCATCACGATCACACCCTCGATCTCGTCACCTTTGTCGATCTCTTCCATCTTAAGCGGAGGGAGGTCCTCTTTTCTTATCAGAGCGTCGACACCCTCTTCTATCTCTACAAAGACTCCGAAGTCTTTTACGTCACGTACTCTGCCCTTGACTATATCGCCTATTTTGTGCTCTTTTGCGAAGCGGTCGATAGGGCTCTCTTCGAGGGCTTTTTTGCTTAGGCTTATTCTCTCCTGTTGCGGATCTATTTTTATTATTTTTACATCCACTTCGTCACCCTTGGCAAGGAGATCTTTGGCTTTGGCCCCCTTTTGCCAAGATACATCCTGGTTATGCAGCAGCCCCTCCACTTTGCCTATACGTACGAAGGCTCCGAAATCCGTGAGGGTAGTGACGACTCCCTTAACGACATCACCCTCCTTGTAGTTTTGCAGGAACTCTTCGAAAGGTTTCGGCTGAAGGTTTTTATACGAAACTCTAAGACGTCTCGTTTCGGGATTTATCTCGATTACCTCAACATCTATCTCATCACCTACACTGAGGTAGTCTTTCGGGTTTTTAATATCTTTATCCCAGGATACTTCGGAGACGTGGAGGAACCCCTCTATATCGTTTCCGAGGTCTACGAACGCCCCGTAAGGCTCTATGTTGCTGACTGTGACTTTTATGGCATCGCCCTCTTCGAGTTGCTCGACGATCTCTTCCCACGGATCAGGCATGGTCTGTTTGATGGAGAGGGAGAGATGTCTCTTCTTGGGATCGTACGCTATCGCTTTAACCTCCACCTTGTCACCCTCTTTATAGAGAGTGGCCGGATTCACGGGCCCCTTGTAGCTTATTTCGCTGTAGTGCACAAGCCCTTCGACTCCGCCTACATCCACGAACATGCCGTAACTGGTGATCTTCTTGATTTCACCCTCTACGACTCTGCCCTCTTCCATCAGTCTGTCTACTATCTCTTTTCTCTCCTTTCGTAGAGTATCGAGATACTTTCTTCTAGAAATCACGATGGAGTCGCGCTCTTTGTCGAGTTTGAGAATAACCGCCTTTATCTCTTTGCCTATAGGATTTTTGCCCATGGCGAAGGCCGCCTGGCTCATCGGCATGAAAAACTCTATCTCGTCGCCCACAACGAAGTAGCCGCCCCTGTTTTTACGGACCACCTTGCCCTCTACGACCATGTTTTCGGCATCACTCTCGTGCTCTTCTATAAATTTGCGGATATTGGCTTTGCGTATAGCCTTCAGATATGAGGCTTGCGGTCGCTCGTTTCTATATCCGGTAATCACGACCGGAATCGTCTCTCCCACATTGAACTTGTAGCTGCCGTCTTCGTTCTTCAGCTCATCGAGCCTGACCGCCGCCTCCTGTTTTCTGCCTACATCCACAAGTGCCTGGTTGTCGTTTTCGCGAATCTCTACAATAACGCCGTCAGTAATACTTCCGCCCTGCTCCTTTTTCTCGTACGCGTCTAGCATTGACGCGAAATCTTCCTCCATGTTTTCGAACTCTTCCATTGAGGCCTTGTCCATACCTGATTCCTTTTCCGATTTTAAATGCGATATTATACTTTAAATTCTCTTATTTTGCCAATAACTCTTTCGATTATCCACTCCGGCGTAGAGGCTCCCGCCGTTACGCCGCAGAGTCTTTTGGAGTCGAACCACTCTTTTTTGAGCTCCTCTTCGCTCTCGATATGGTAGGAGTCTTCGCAAAAAGATCTGCAGATCGAGTAGAGCTGCTTGGTGTTCGAGGACTGTTTGCCGCCGATCACGACCATAACATCAGCTCTTTGCGCAAGCTCTCTGGCTGCGTCCTGATTTTCGAAAGTCGCATTGCAAATCGTGTTGAACACCCGCACCTCTTTATGCCTGGGTACGAGATAGTTGATGATCTTGTTGTACTCTTCGATCTTCCGCGTCGTCTGTGCCACCAGTGCTACGCGCTCTTTCAGATGCAGTTTTGCGACATCATCGACGCTTAGAACTGCATGGACCGGCCCTGATGCATAACTCATAACTCCCTTGATCTCCGGATGGTTGACATCTCCGAAAATAACAATATCGTACCCCTCTTGGCTCATCTGTTCCACAATCTGCTGCGGTTTTGTTACGAACGGGCATGTAGCGTCTATAACACGTCCGCCCTTCTCTTTCAACTTTTTTAGGTCGTTTTTAGGGATTCCGTGCGTTCTTATGACCGTTGCCTCACCCGGTGCAACATCATCCAGTGTCGTCGCTAAAGAGACGTTAAAATCTTTTTTGAGCCGCTCAATCTCCATATTGTTGTGAATCAGCGGCCCGAGTGTCGAACTGCCGGGGTTCTCCTCCGCTATCTTTATCGCTCTTTTGACACCGAAACAGAACCCGTAGCTCTTGGCAACCTCTATCTCCAACTCTTCACCTCCGTCAAAGATCCGAGCAGTTGCGCAAAATTGGGAAAAGAGGTATCTATACACTCTACATCCTTTATCTTCATATCCGCAATCAGCCCGGCTATAGCGAAACTCATGGCTATACGATGGTCGCCGCAGCTATCGATCTGCGCCGACCTGATCTCTCCACCTCTTATCCTGTAGCCGTCTTCCGTTTCGCTGCACTCTATACCGCAAGCCTTGAGCCCTTCGACAACACAGCTTATTCGATCGGACTCTTTGACACGCAGTTCCGCGGCGTTTTTGACGACACTCTCTCCTTCGGCTACGGCCATCGCTATCGATAGCGCCGGCAGCTCGTCTATCAACCACGAAATCCTGTCACTAACCTCTACCGCCTGCAGCTTTCCGTCATATGTTACGGTGATATCCCCTATAGGTTCGTAACGATTCTCCCTCTCTTCGAACTCCACGCGTGCACCCATCTTCTGCAGAACCCTATAGGCCTCCGTTCTGGTAGGATTTAGCGTTACACTCTCTATGACCACCCTGCTCCCCGGAACCACGGCCGCGGCGACGGCGAAGAAGAAGCCGCTGGATGGATCGGCCGGCACAGTGATGTCGAGAGGCTCCAGGGGTCTGATCATCGGTTCGACCGTTATAGTATCCCAGCTCTCTATGTTGGCCCCCATCCCCCTCAGCATCCTCTCCGTATGGTCCCGACTCAGCTCCGGTTCGCTGTATGTAGATACGTCATCGGCCCTCAGAGCGGCCAGAATCATCGCGCTTTTGACTTGAGCCGACGCTATCTGGCTCTCGTAATTGAAAGATCTGAGTCTCTCGCCGCGAATGCAGAGCGGAGCGAGATTGCCCTCCTCCCTGCCGTCAATATGCGCGCCTATCTGCCTGAGCGGCTCTGTCACCCTCTTCATCGGGCGCCTTCTGAGGTATTTGTCGCCCGTCAGCACGAAGTGGCCCGGTACGGAGCTCAAAAATCCGCAAAAGAGACGCATCGCGGTTCCCGAGTTTCCACAGTCGAGAATATCGTCCGGTTCACTCAACTCTTCCGGCGGAGTTATTTTAAGAGTGCCGTCACGATCTTCGATTTCGGCTCCCAGGCGGCGGACTATCTCGAGAGTACAGAGCGTATCTTCCGCACGAAGATAGTTGCGCACTATACTCGGCCTGTCACTCAGCAGCGAAAAGATGGCGCATCTGTGGGATATAGATTTGTCACTGGCGATCTTGTCGCACTTGAAGTCGAAAGGGCCCGCTTTTTTTACCTCAAGCCACTTCATCTTAGCCTCGCACCGCATTTTTCCTGCAAAATTTTCAAAATATCCTCCATTATAGAGCTGATGTCACTCTCTTCCAGAGCTTTTTCACGCGGGACGATAACAAAACGGAGCGTCAGACTCATATCCTCGCCCAAAGAGTCGTCTACATATCTGTCGATGGGATAGAAGCTCTCGACAACGGAAGGCAGAGCCCCTTCGAGGGCAGATCGAATCTCGGAGTATCTGGTGCTTTGCGAAACCACGATGCTCAAATCCCTGTATATAGGCGTCAGGTGGGCTATCTCCTCCGCGCATTTGTGCTCCGGTTCAAGTGCCGATATATCGATTTGAGCGAAAAAGGTGTCGCCAAGATCATACCTCTGTGCAACCGCCGGATGGAGTTTGGCTAGCTCTCCTACGGTGATACCGTCTTTTACGATAGCGGCGGACTGGTACGGATGCATCAGCAGGGAGGGATTCTCGCTCTTTACAAGATCGAAATCTCCGATAACCGAAGAGACCATAGAACTGAACGATGCGAAGTCTATCGGCTCCGGCTTTCCGGCGTTTACGACGGAGTCGGGCTCCCTCTCACCGCCAAAGGCGAGCACCATCTGCATCGACTCGTTTCTCTCCGAATCGAAGACGGCTCCTATCTCGAAAAGCGGTATCCTCCTCTTGGACATACTGGCGTTTCTCTTCAACGAATCGAGCATATTTATCATAAGGTTCGGTCTAAGACCGTCCATATCCGCGGTAATCGGATTCATAAGCCCTTTTTCAGGCCGTACAGGTTCGAACCCGAGCTCCTTTACTCTTTTATTGTCACAGAAAATGTAGTGAACCGTCTCGAAAAATCCTCTCGAGACGGCCTTTAGGCGTATATCTCTCAAAAACCTGTGGCGCCCGAGAGAGGTGCTCATTCGATTCGCTTCCGTAAATTCGAGAGGCTTGGAGACAATATTGTCTATACCGATTATTCGGACAATCTCCTCTATTACATCCTGATTGTTGGATATATCGTGTCTAAACGGGGGGGTATCGGCAATTATACGCCCCTCCTCCGTTTTGTGTATCTCGAAACCTAGCTTGCCCAAAATCGTAACGGCCTCCGAAATTTCGACCGCCTGACCGATCAGAGACTCCGCCTCCTCCATAGAAATATCTACGGTTACCGGCTCTTTTTCAGTAATATACTCACTCTCTCCCGCATATATACCGACATCGGCATACCTCTTAAGCAGGGAAAAGAGGATATCTACTCCAAACTTCAGATCCGGCTCGCTGCCTCTTGAGGACCTGTAATAGAGCGGATCGGTTTCGAGTTTGAGCTCTTTTACGGCGGGCGCCACGACATCGGGCGAGACATAGCTCGCTTCGAGTATGATCCTCTTATCATCCCGGTCGGGCTTCACCTCTGCACTCTGCTTTACGCCGACTATGGAGGCGACTTTCGAATCGAACTCCATAGCCCCCAAACCACGGTCGATCTCTTTGAGCACCAGCTTCGCCTTCTCCTCACCCTGAGAGATCTTGGAAAAACCGTAGCCGCGCAAAACAACACCGCTCGCATGGACGGCGTATCCAAAATATGCATCGACCGGAGATTCGAAAGTCTGTTCGACAAAAGCTAGCCTGAGCCTCATAAGAAGGGGTACTTCGATCGAGCGGATCTCGAAAGCGTGGCAAACAACACTCACTTTCGGGCTGCCGCTGTGGGTACACTGCAAGATCCTTCCTATGCCTATCTGTTCTGTGACATCGCCATCAAAGTCGAGTCTCTTCAAAGTTCTGTTAAAACCGACGGCAAGCTCTCGCGCTACACCGTGAATACTCAGGCAGTCACCTCGGTTGGCGGTAAGCTCTATCTCTATAATGTCGTCACAAAGGTCCCTATACTCCGAAAGCTCACGTCCCGGCTCAAGGACGCCTATGCTCTCGTCGAGCTCCAAAATCCCCTCTTCAGTCAGCGGCAGCCCCAGCTCTGCGGCGGAGCATATCATTCCGTCGCTCTCCACACCGCGCAGCTTTGCATGCTTTATCTTCATGCCGCTCGGCATCACGGCACCAACCGTGGCCACCGGCACGTAGAGCCCCTCTCTCACATTCTTCGCGCCGCACACTATCTGCCTGGTAGCCGAACCGATATCCACCTTGCAGACGCTCAGCTTGTCGGCATCGGGATGCTTTTCGCAAGAGAGTACATGCCCCACAACTATCCTGGAGGGTATCTCGATGCTTTTGGAGGAGTCCACTTCGAGCCCGATACTGTTGAGTTTTTTACATATGTCGTCGGTCGCTATCCCCTCGAGGTCTACCCACTCTTCGAGCCATCTTCTTGTAACTATCATCTAAACTGCTCCAGCAAACGAAGGTCTCCCTCAAAAAG
>WGAW01000145.1 GCA_015494675.1 Hydrogenimonas sp.
ACCATCGGGCCTACGCCGATGCCGTGACGGCCGCCAAGGTTATGGAGATAGGCTTTAGAAACGTTCCTGATTCGGTCGTTACGGTGGAAGATCTGATAGACTTCACGAAGCTCCCCGTCAAAAAAGCGAGGGAGCTTGCCGCCCGTTAAGACCGCGCTCCCGTGTTTAGGAACCGGTATCCGCTTTTATGAACCTGTTTAAAACTTTTGTCGCCAGCAGATCCCCCCAGACATTTATGGATGTTCTGAACATATCCAAAATCCTGTCCACAGCGGCGATCAGCCCTATCGCTTCGAGCGGAAGCCCTACCGCGCTTAGAATCATCGTCATCATCACCAGTCCGGCACCTGGGATTCCGGCGGCCCCTATCGATGCGAAGGTTGCGGTTACGAATATTACGATCTGCTCGCCGAAGCCCAGTTCCACACCGAAGCTGTTCGCTATGAACATCACCGCTATAGCCTCGTAGAGTGCCGTACCGTCCATATTTACTGTGGCGCCGAGCGGCAAAATGAAGCCGGCGCTCTCCTTTTTGACCCCGCCTTTGGTTTCGCTCACCTCTATCGAGACCGGAAGAGTGGCGGAACTGGAGGCGGTCGAAAATGCGACAAGCACCGCTTCACGCACCTTTAGAAAATAGGTGTATGGGTTGAATCGGCCGATTAGATAGGCCACCAGCGGAAGAACTGCCAGTGCGTGCAGAAAGAGGGCGACCAGTACAGCTATGACGTAATCTTTGAGCTGATAGAGCGTCTCGAGCCCCTCTTTCGCTATGACATAGCCTATGAGCGAAAAGACCCCCAGAGGAGTCAGCTTTATCACCCAGCCGGCGATCTTCCCCATCGCGTCGTTGAGAGCGTCGAAAAAGCCGCTAAGCGTATCTCTTTTTTTATTTTCGAGGTGGAGTGCCGCTACGGCGAAGAGTATGACGAAAACGAGAACCTGCACGATTCTTCCCTCGGAGAGCGAGGCGAAGATATTTGCCGGGACGAACGAGAGCAGCAGCGAGGAGAGGGAGTGCTCCTTCGGCGGCGAGACCGGTGCGCTGCCCGCAAGCTGATGGGCACTGCCCGGCTCTATGATGTTCACGACGAGCAGCCCGGCGGTAACGGCGAGGGCGGTTGTCAGAAAGTAGTATCCGAACGCTTTGAGGCCGAGGTTTTTCAGAGCCTCCCCGCTTCCGAGCGATACTATAGCCACAAAGACCGACGCGAAGACCAGAGGGACTATAAGCATCTTAAGGAGCATCAGGAAAAGATCGCCCATCCATTTAAACGCGAGCATCGCGTCCGGCAGCCAGACACCGCAGGCTATTCCCAGGAAGATCGCCGCAAGCGTCAGAGTCTCCGTCGAAAGGTACTTTTTCATCTCTCTCCCCCAAGTTTCGGCAGCCGCCACCCTCTTTTGTAGGCTATGAGCCTAAGTGCGAGAGCCGCAGCCGCTATCGTTACGAGCGTAAAGTTTCCGAGGCATCCGATGCGGTCGCATATGAATACCGATACCGCTATAAGCAGTGCGATTGTACCGTAAAAATCGCTTGTAAGCACCATCGGAACCTCGTTTACCATGATGTCGCGTATCATGCCGCCGCCCACCGCCGTAATGAAAGCCAGAAGCATGACGCCGAATATGTTGAAGCCGGACTCTATGCCTACCAGTGCCCCTGTGAGCGCGAAAGCCACAAGGCCTATGCTGTCCATCAGTATGAAGATCGCGAACCTCTCCGGCCTCTTTTTGGCATGGAGTCTGAATAGGTACGCGAGCGCAACCGCGGCCGTGACGTAAAGAAGAACGGCCGTTTCGGTAAAGGCCACCGGCATACGCCCCACAATCACGTCGCGGATCACCCCTCCGCCCAGGGCCGTTAGAAAGGCGGCGATAAGAATGCCCAAAAGATCGAGCCCTTTTCTGACCCCCATTAGGTAGCCGCTTATCGCGAAGCTCGCCAGCCCCAGTGCGTCCGCAACCGCAAAGAGAGTCATGAGATGTGGTCGATATAGTCGTTTTTGAACTCTACATAGCGGCGTGCCGAAGCGTAGAGCTCTTCAACCTCCGTATCGCTGAGCTGCCGGACCGCTTTAGCCGGAGAACCGATTATAAGGCTTCTTGGAGGAAACTTCTTTCCTCCCGTTACGAGTGCGCCCGCGCCTACGATCGACTCTCTGCCTATGACGGCACCGTCGAGAATGGTGGCGTTCATCCCGATCAGGCAGGCGTCTTCGACGGTGCAACCGTGAAGCATGACCCTGTGGCCGATTGTTACGTCGCTGCCGATTATCGTCGGGTGGCCGTCGCTCATATCCGGCTTTTTGTAGTGGGTCACATGGATCATCGAAAGATCCTGTATATTGGTTCTGTCGCCTATTCGGATCCTGTGCACATCGGCTCTGACGACGCAGCCGAACCATATGGAGCACTCTTCGCCGCATTCGAAGTTTCCTATTATCGTCGAGTCGGGTGCTACCCATGTGCCTCTTCCGAGTTTCGGAAACCACTCTCTGTATCTTAAAAGCATCAAACCCCCTTTTTTGGCGAAATTATATTATCATAGTGAATGGATTTTCTGAAATTTGTCACACATGCCGACTGGAACGATCCGGTCAACTGGATTCCGGTCATCATTGTCATCTACATCGCCATATATATGATAGGAATCTTTTTCGGCGAAGAGTGATCAGAGCCTTTTGATCTTCTCTATCTCGTCCCGCAGACGCGCCGCCTCTTCGAACTCGAGCCGCTTTGCCGCCTCTTTCATCTTTTTGGTGAGCTCTTTGACGATTTTTTGACGCTCTTTTGCGGGCATCTTCTCTATTTTGCTCTTTTTTTCGTACAAAATGCCGTGATCTTCGAGTTTGAGATTTTCATCGAGCCGCCTGCCTACCGATTTTGGTGTTATACCGTGCTCTTCGTTGAAGAGCTTCTGTCTTCTCCTTCGATCGAGGGTTGTATCGATAGCCCTTTTCATCGAGTCCGTCATCTTTTGGGCGTACATGACAACCCTGCCGTTTAGGTTCCTGGCCGCCCTTCCCATCGTCTGGATAAGCGCGGTCTCCGAGCGCAGAAATCCCTCTTTATCGGCATCGAGTATCGCCACGAGGCTCACTTCCGGAAGGTCCAGACCCTCCCTTAGCAGATTTATGCCTACAAGAACGTCGAATTCGCCCATTCTAAGGCTTCGTATGATCTGGTTACGCTCTATCGCGTCAATGTCCGAGTGCATATACTTCACCCTGAGGCCGAGGTCGTTGTAGTAGGTGGTGAGCTCTTCGGCCATCTTTTTCGTAAGTACCGTAACGAGCACCCTCTCTTTGCGGGCGACCACCTTTTTTATCTCGTCGTAGAGGTGCTCTACCTGGTACTTGCTGTCGACCACCTCCACCTCCGGGTCCAGAAGCCCGGTCGGCCTGATGATCTGCTCCGCTACCGTCGCGCTTAGGCTCACCTCGAGCTCCGCCGGCGTGGCCGAGACGAAGAGGTAGTGCGGAGCTTTCTCTATGAACTCCTCGAATTTCAGGGGGCGGTTATCGAGAGCGCTAGGAAGCCTGAAGCCGTACTCTACCAGCACCTCTTTTCTGCTTCTGTCGCCGGCATACATCCCTCTGAACTGCGGAAGGCTCACATGCGACTCGTCCACTATGACAAGATACGGCCTCCCTTTGATCTCGAAATAGTCCAGAAGCGAGAAGGGGGTCTCTCCCGGCTTTTTGCCGGTCAGGTGGCGGGCGTAGTTCTCTATCCCTTTGCAGATGCCTGTGGTCTCGAGCATCTCGAGGTCGAATTCGGTGCGCTGTTTGAGCCGCTGGTACTCGACGAGCTTCCCCTCTTTTTTGAACCACGCGAGCCTCTCGGCGAGCTCTTCCTCGATGTTCTTTATCGCCAGCTGCAGTCTGTCGCCTCCGACAATGAAGTTGCTCGCCGCGTAGATCGTGGTGGTTTTGAGGTCTGAAATCTTGCGGTTTGTCAGGGGGTCGAACGTATAGATCGCCTCTATCTCGTCGCCGAAAAACTCCACCCGCAGCGCCTCCTCTTCGCTGTATGCGGGGTAGATATCTATAACGTCGCCGCTTAGGCGGAAGTCGCCCCTGTCGAAGAAGTTGTCGTTTCTTTTATAGCCCATCTCCACGAGGCGCAGAAGGAGGGCTCGCTGCTCTATCTCGTCGCCGATTTCGAGTTTCTGGACCATCTTTTTGTACTCTATCGGGTTTCCGAGGCCGTAGTTTGCGGAGACGGAGGCGACCACGATCACATCGTCGTACGTAAGCAGGCTCGCCGTAGCGCTGAGTCTCAGGCGTTCGAGCTCTTCGTTGATAGAGCTGTCCTTTTCTATGAAGAGATCCTGCCTCGGGATGTAGGCTTCGGGCTGGTAGTAGTCGTAGTAGCTTATGAAATACTCTACGTGGTTGTTCGGAAAAAAGCCTTTGAATTCACTGTAAAGCTGCGCCGCCAGCGTCTTGTTGTGCGTCATTATCAGTGTGGGGATCTGCAGTCGCTGGATGATCTGGGCCATCGTGAAGGTTTTGCCGCTGCCGGTGACGCCGAGCAGTGTCTGGTAGCGGTGGCCCGCTTCTATCGAGTTTGTAAGAAGTTTTATCGCCTGCGGCTGGTCGCCGGCAGGTTCGAAGTCGCTTTTTAGTTCGAAAAGCAAGATACCCCTTTACCGTTACAGTTTCGGTAACAATTTATCTGAATTAGTCTATAATTATACAACCATATACTAAAAGAGTGAAGGAACTTCTGATGGAAAAGATTCCGGTAATCGAACAGCTCGCCAAAAAGATTGACGAAGTCGTAGCCAGGCTCAAGCGCCTCGAAGAGGAGAACAGCCGTCTTCGAAACGAGCTTGTGGCGGTCAAAGCCCAAAGCGAAGCGAAAGATGCCCAGATAACCAAACTAACCGAAGAGCTGGCGATGAAGGATCTCGAGATAGAAGAGGTTATCGGAAAGATTGAAGCGATGCTGGGAGAGTAGAGCGAACAATGAAAAAGATCTCTCTCGTAATCGGCGGAAAACGGTATACGATCACACTCGAAGAGCCTTTCGCCGATGAGGTCGAAAAGGAGCTTACAAATCTCTTCGACCCTGCGAACGACAACGATACGAAGATGCTTCTGCAGGCCTTTTTGACTAAGCAGATAGAGTTTTTGGAACTGGAACAGAGGCTTGA
>WGAW01000146.1 GCA_015494675.1 Hydrogenimonas sp.
AAATAGGAACGATTTTTGCTAGTGACAAAAGAAAACGTTAGGAGTTTTCTATGAAAAAATGGTCACTGCTTGCCTTGACGCTTATATCTACCGCCCTGATGGCCGAAACCTGCCCTACTCCGAAAGTGGAGAAAAATCAGGGTGCCGAAAGCGGCGGCGCTGTAAAACAGGAGACAATCGTCGTACCTAAAGCTGCCATCAGCAAAGTTGAACCGATTCAGGCGAAAGAGCCTGCAAAAACCGGATGCGATTTATGTACGCTCTCGCAAAACAACACTATACATTTTCAGGTGGTCGGCCAGGGTGTCGCCCCTGTAAATACCGTATCACCGGCACAGGCATTGGCGCTGGCCAAACGTGCCGCCATAGCCGACGCCTACCGCCAGCTCGGAGAGAAGATCTGCGGCGTCAGGGTCGAAGGGCGTGACCTGATAAGAAACATGATGATAAGCCGCTCCACCGTACGGACACAGATCGATGCGATGATCAAAAACGCCAGAATCCTCGATACGAAATTCAAAGACGGTCTGTGTGAAGTGGAGATGGAAGTGACTCTGAACGGAAAAGAGTGGTACGCCCGGCTCTCACGCTGACACTGCTTTTGGCCGCAGCCGTTTCGGCCGATGAGTACTACATATATTACTCGCTTACAAGCAGGGACCTGATTGCCGTGCAGGAGTCTTTGAAAGTAAGTAGGGCCATGACTCCGCTGCACGGCAGAGCGGAGCCGCTTTGCAGTTTTGAAACAGATGAGCACACATTCAGCTCTTTTGCCGCAAAAAACCGGATGAAGCTGGCCGAGTGCCTGCTTGAAAACTCCGCTTCCCTGCGCTCATACGGCGATTTTTCTTCCATGACTTCCCAAAAAAATATAGATATTCTCACAACCCCCGTTCTGCCTGTACAAGTCGAATTTAATGATGGATTGGTTACCATAAAAAAAATCCAGTAAACGGGCAGCCATAGATGAAAATCGCCATCGTCGAAGACGATATAAACATGCGAAAATCGCTTGAAATCGCACTCTCAGACTACGACGAGTTCGAAGTCAAAACCTTCAGAAACGCCAAAGAGGCTCTTAAAAAGCTCGACGACAGCTTCGAACTAGTAATCTCCGACATTACGATGCCCGGAATGAACGGCATCGAGTTCGTAGAGGCGCTGCAGGGGCGCTACGAAGTCATCATCATAACCGGAAACGCCACCCTCGGCCGCGCGATAGAGTCGATCAGGCTGGGTGTGAGCGACTTTCTCACCAAGCCTTTCGAAGTGGAGACGCTCGTAGAAGCGATACACCGAAGCAAAAAGGCGAAAAAACGCGTAAAGAGCGCAAAAACCTCCGATACAAAAGGTAGAGATTCGATCTTCTACGGCACTTCCGCAGCACTCGAGAGGAGCCTCTCTCTCGCCAAAAAGGCGGCAAAGAGCGACGCGGCCGTTTTACTGCTGGGCGAAAGCGGCGTAGGCAAGGAGCTTTTCGCGCGCACCATTCATGAAAACTCCGCCAGAAGCGGCGGGCCGTTCGTAGCCGTAAACATGGCGGCAATTCCCGAAAATCTGATAGAGAGCGAACTCTTCGGTTTCGAGAAGGGAGCTTTCACCGATGCGGTGGAGGCCAAAATAGGAAAGTTCGAAGCGGCACACGGCGGAACGATCTTTCTGGACGAAATCGCCGAAATGCCCTACCACCTGCAGGCAAAACTGCTTCGTGTACTGCAGGAGCGCATCATACACAGGCTCGGCTCCACATCTGGGACCAAAATAGATGTCCGTATAGTTGCCGCAACAAACGCCGACATAAAAACAAAGATGAATAATCAGGAGTTCAGAGAAGATCTCTATTACCGCATAGCGACCATTCCCGTCCTGATACCGCCTCTAAGAGAGCGCGGCGAAGAGATCATACCCATAGCCGAAAGAACGCTTGAAGATGTCGTAGCCAGATACGACCTTGGGCCGAAAGAGTTTTCCAAAGAGGCCAAAGAGAAGCTGACCTCATACCACTGGCCCGGAAATATACGCGAACTCATAGCCGTGGTGGAGCGTGCCGCGATCCTCAGCGACGATGTCGCGATAAGCTGCGACGACCTCTTCCTAGACGCCCGTTTTTGATATTATTGTTACTCATTTTCCGGGCAGAGCCCGAAAAACGGCAGGGACTAACGTCCCTACAACCCCCTGAAGCTTCGAAAAGTAGGCTTTTCGAGATGCCGTTACGCGAAAAGAGTAACGTCAGTTTATATAATATTTTCTATATTTTCGATATAATCTCGCAACTTTTCTCAGCAAGGTAGAGACAGATGCGCAAATACAACGTTGCCGTAGTGGGCGCCACGGGCGCCGTAGGCGAAGAGATGCTCCGCGTCATGGAGGAGTCAGATTTTCCGGTAGCAAAGCTCGTTCCGCTCGCAAGCGCAAGAAGCGCGGGCGGTACAGTCACCTATAAAGATGAAGATGTAAAGGTCAAGGAGCTGACCGAAAAAGTCTTCGATGAAGAGGAGATAGATATAGCGCTCTTCAGCGCAGGCGGTTCGGTCTCTGCAAAATTCGCCCCTTTCGCCGTAGAGGCCGGAGCAGTGGTCATAGACAACACCAGCCACTTCAGAATGGACCCCGAAGTTCCGCTGGTAGTACCGGAAGTGAATCCGGAAGATATCGCAAGATGGCGCGAAAAGGGGATCATAGCCAACCCCAACTGCTCCACAATCCAGATGGTGCAGGCACTCAAGCCACTTCAGGATGCATACGGCATAGAGCGGATAGATGTTAGCACCTACCAGGCAACTTCCGGTGCTGGCAAAAGCGCCATGGACGAACTGGTACGCCAGATGCAGGAGTTTTTCGCCTTCAAACTCGACGAGAGCGAGCACAATAAGTTCCCGCACCAGATAGCTCTCAACGTAATCCCCCAGATAGACGTATTTATGGATAACGGCTTCACGAAAGAGGAGATGAAGATGGTCAACGAGACAAACAAGATCATGCACGACTCCATTGAAGTGGCCGCCACATGCGTGCGTGTACCTACACTTCGCGGCCATGCGGAGAGCGTTACGGTAACCTGCAAAAGAGATCTCGATGCCGACGCCGCACGCGAAACCATAGCCAAAGGTGAAAACATCGTCATTCTCGACGACCCCGCAAACAGTGTATATCCGATGCCGGCACACTGCATAGATAAGAACGAGACCTTCGTCGGAAGGATTCGCCGCGACATCTACCGCCCCAATGTCCTGCATATGTTCGTCGTTGCCGACAACCTTCGGGTAGGAGCGGCCACCAATGCCGTACGAATAGCCCAAAAATGGATAGAGATGGAGACACTATGAAACTATTGGAAAAAATCTTCGAGCAGATACTCTGGAACGGGCGCCTCTTTGTCCTGCTTGCCGTGGTGTTCAGCCTTATCGCCTCAATTATCCTCTTTGTCGTCGCGAGTGTCGATATATGGGAGATTGCCGTAAAGACGGTCAAGATGTATCTTGCTCAGGAACACCCGCCCTACTTTCACGAAAAACTGGTGGGCGTCATTATAGGCGCTGTAGACCTCTACCTCATCGCCATTGTCATGCTAATCTTCAGCTTCGGCGTATACGAGCTCTTCATATCGGAGATCGACCCGGCCAAGGAGTCGAGCGCTTCGAAGATTCTCGAGATTCACTCACTCGACCAGCTCAAAGACAAACTGGCAAAAGTTATCGTGATGGTGCTTATAGTCACCTTCTTCAAAAAGGCGATGTATACCGCTTTCACGACACCTCTGGATATGCTCTTTTTCGCTATCGCGATCATGGCTCTCGGAGGGGCACTATATCTCTTACATAAAGGCAGTGGAAAATGATATTCGTAGATGCATGTTTTAACAAACCGACCCCCTATACACCTGTATGGATGATGCGCCAGGCAGGAAGATACCTTCCCGAATATATGGCGGTACGCAAAGAGGCCGGAGACTTCCTGAATCTCTGCAAAGACCCTGAAAAAGCGGCAGAGGTGACACTTCAGCCGGTAGACATCGTAGGTGTAGATGCGGCGATACTCTTTAGCGACATCCTTGTCATTCCTCTCGAGATGGGCATGGATCTGAAGTTCGAAAAGGGTGAAGGGCCGGTATTTTCCGACCCTATCAGAACTGAAGAGGATCTAAAACGCCTCCAGCCGAACGCGCACGAGAGGCTCACATACGTCTACGACGCCATCAAAATCATACGCGAGCGGCTCGCCGACGACAAAGCGCTCATAGGCTTCACGGGCGCACCCTGGACACTCATAACATAC
>WGAW01000147.1 GCA_015494675.1 Hydrogenimonas sp.
CTGATAGGAGAGAGCCAGAGCGGACACATAAAGCAGATCGGCTATGCGCTCTACCTCAGAATGCTGGAAGATGCTATCAGGATTTTGAGCAACGAAGTTACCGAAGAGCGCAAAAGTGTCGATATTAAACTATCTATCACCGCGTACATATCCGAAGAGCTGGTACCACACGAGCGTGTGAGGCTGGAGCTCTACAGGCGTCTGAGCGGATGCACCGAGATGCACGATGTGGTGGAGATAGAGGAGGAGATAGAGGACCGTTTCGGACGTCCGGACCTGCCTACTAGGCAGTTTCTCGACATCGTCGTCATGAAGGTGCTGGCGGCGAAAAAGGGGATAGAGCGGATCAGCAACTACAACGAGAATATCACGATTCAGTATAATGAAGAGAAAAAAACTTCACTCAAAGCAAGAAGCAGGGACGATGACGATCTCATTTCGACGGTTCTGAAATATTTAAGGAGCGAAAAGGCATGAAGATAGCGGCAATATGGCTTTGCGGTACACTCTGGCTCTTTGCCGGAGAGTACTACTATATGAACGGCGACAAACGGGTCGATCTGCGACAGGTTCCTTCTACGGCAGTGAAGTACTCCCTGAAAGAGGGTGTTCTCTATTTCGAAAAGAGGGACGGAGAGCAGATAGGTGTCGTAAACAGGATTATAGTGAAGTTCGGTTCCATGGAGAACTTCAATGAGTATCTGCGGAAGTTCAATCTGAAGGTGGTCAAAAAGTACAGCTTCGGCAATATGTACCTGCTCGAAGCGCCCACGGCGAAAGATGCCATAGATGCGGCAAACGCGCTCTACGCGCGGTCCGACGTTATCTTTGCGCAGCCCGATCTGATAAGACGCTGGAGCCTCAGATGAGAGCGGCGGCGTTTATAGTTTCGGTGTCGGCCTCTCTGCTTGTTTCGATCTTCGTCGGCGGCTGCGGTCTTGCCGGCGGCAGCGATTCGGACCCCTACAGCTGTGCAAGAGACTACAACAAGTCCAATCTTCCTCCTCTTCCGATCACAACCTCTTTAATATCCAACCCGCTATACTATCAGCAGTGGAGCATACATTACGACAGAGCCTTCTATGAAAACTACGGCATAAGCAGCGACGCTTCAATAAACCTCGACGGAGGGCACCGCTTTTTGGGCAGGTCGGTAAAGGTGGCGGTAATAGACGACGGACTCGACGTAGACCACGAAGATCTCGTCGGTGCGGTCGTAGCCGCTTACGATGTGCAGACAAAGACGACGAACGTTTTGCCCCGCACTTCCGAAGACAACCACGGAACGGAGGTTACCGGAATAATAGCTGCGAGGAACAACGACAAGGGCCTTGTCGGTGTGGCGCCTGCCGCACAGATATACTTCATAAGAATGCCGTTTGATTCGACTCTGACCGAGAGTATGATAATAGACGCTTTCGAAAAGGCCAAAGAGTGGGGTGTGGACGTGATAAACTGTAGTTGGGGAAGCGGCGACGTAAGCGCCCCGATCGAGGCGGCTATCCGGGATGTGGCGGTCAACGGCCGCGGCGGAAAGGGTACCGTAGTCGTGTTTGCGGCAGGAAACGGCGGATACGATGCGATAGGAGACCCGATCGGAAACGACGAATCGGGTATCGACGAGGTTATCGCGGTAGGAGCGACCAATATCTACAATGAACGCACTGAATACAGCAATTACGGACCGCAGCTTGACATTATGGCTCCGGGAGGGGAGTATCTGGGCATTACCACGCTCGATCGTACGGGAGCCGCCGGAGACGAGAGCGGCGACTATGTCTATTACGACTCCAACAACGCATTCGGGGGTACATCCGCGTCGGCTCCCATCGTATCGGGGGTCGCCGCACTTTTGATCGAAGCGAACCCGAATCTGACTCGAGAGGATGTATACAGCGCCATCATGTGCGGTGCAGACAAGATAGGCGGTGTCGCCTACGACTACAGGGGGCACAACAACTACTACGGCTACGGAAAGGTAAACGCCGGCAGGTCGCTTGAATCGGTGAGATAGGTAAACGGGATGAGAGAACTCTTTATAATGCGCCACGCGAAATCGAGCTGGGACGATCCGACGCTCTCCGATTTCGAGAGACCCCTCAACAGAAGGGGAAAAGAGGACGCACCGCTTATGGGAGAACACTTAAAGAGGCTCGGCATAAAACCGGACCTGATCGTCTCGTCGCCTGCGAAGCGTGCGAAAAAAACCGCTAAAATCGTGGCGCAGAAGCTCGGCTATCCTGAAGAGAGGATCGAGTGGAAAGAGTGCATATACGAAGCCTCCGCGCAGGCTCTTTTGTACCTTCTGTGCCAGCTGCCGGACGATGCGAAGCGTGTAATGCTGGTGGGGCACAATCCGGGGTTCACGATGCTTGCGAACACTCTGGGCGACATAACCGTAGAGAACATACCGACCGCCGGAGTGGTGGGCATTGCGTTCGATACCTCCAAGTGGAGCGAAGTCTGCCGTATGCAGGGGCATACCCTCTTTTTCGAGTACCCGAAAAAAGTGAAAAGTGAAAGGTGAATGGTGTCTGGCCGATGCGCCTGCACTGATAATATCCGTTTTTTGTAAAGGGAGATTTTGAGAGTAGGATTTATAGGAGATATCGTAGGGCGTCCAGGACGGAAGATGATTAGGCAATCCCTTTCCGCCATAAGAGCGGAGGAGGAGCTCGATTTCGTCGTCGCGAACTACGAGAACGCCAGCCACGGTTTCGGACTGAGCGAGAAGAACGCCCGCGAACTCTTCGGTGCCGGTATAGACGTTATGACGGGCGGTAACCACACCTGGGACAAAAAGGAGATCAAGGGACTGCTCGAGACGATGCCGCTGTTGCGTCCCGCCAACTACCCCGAAGGTGTACCGGGGCGGGGTGTGCGGATTTTCGAAGTGGGCGGCGAGCGGCTGGCTGTCGTCAACATCATGGGCCACTTCGCCATGCCGATGGTAGACAACCCCTTCATCTGCGCCAACCGCATAGTCGATGCCCTCGAAGCGGAAGGTGTCGAAAACATTCTGATAGATATGCATGCCGAAGCTACGAGCGAAAAGCGCGCCCTTTTGATGATGCTTAGAGAGCGTGTCAGCGCCATAATGGGAACGCATACGCATGTCGGAACCGACGACCTCGTCATCGACAGGGGGTGTGCCTACGTTACCGATACGGGGCTTACCGGCTGCCGCGACAACGTCATAGGAATGGACGCGAAGGTGCCGATAGAGCGCTTTCTTACGGGCCTTCCGGGGCGGTTCGACGTTCCCGACAAATGCAGGGCCATACTTCAGATCGTCGTGATGGAGCTTGAAAAGGGGCGGGCCGTGGAGGCGTACAAGATAAAGGTCTACAGCGAAGGCGAGAAAGAGGTGGCGCTGAAGGCGCGCATCGAGGAGTGAGTGAAATGACGAACAGTTACGAACTTCTTGAAGCGCTCTGCAGGCTGGATCTGCCCGTAAGAGAGCGAGATCCTTGGTGGTGGCCCAACAGCGGCAGCTACGAGGTCGTAATAGGGGCGCTCCTTACCCAGAATACGAGATGGCAGAAGGTGGAGGCGGCCCTAGGGAACCTCAAAAGTCTTGGAGAGTTGAGTATCGACGCGATCGCGAAGATGGACGAGGAGCTGCTGCGCGAAGCGATAAAGCCTGCAGGCTTCTACAACACCAAGGCGAAGCGGCTGAAGCTGCTTAACCAGGCCATCGGCGACAAGTTCGGAGATTTCGACACCTTCAGGCTGGAGGTGGACCGAAAG
>WGAW01000148.1 GCA_015494675.1 Hydrogenimonas sp.
ATATCTGGCAGTATATATATCTCGAGGAGATACCCATAGTACCGCTATATTTTGCAAAAGAGCGTCCGGTTGTGGAGTATGAAGGTGCCAAAATCATGGTCGATGACGAGAGAATGCCCGAAGAGTTGAGAAAAAAGGCGAAAATGGAAAAAGTCCGCTTCAGGACTCTGGGCTGCTACCCTCTAAGCGGCGCCATAGAGTCGAATGCATCCACACTGCCGCAGATTATCAGCGAGATGTTACTTAGCCGCAACAGTGAGCGTGAAGGCAGGCTCATAGACAAGGACCAGGAAGGGTCGATGGAGAAGAAGAAGATGGAAGGCTACTTCTAGTAGCCTTCGGTCATTCGTCATTCGTGTTTCGTTATCAGCAAAAAATGGAGAAATTTCGGATGAAATGTGAAAATCTGGACGTTTGGAAGCAATCAGCCGCTTTGAGTGCCGATATTTATTTGAACCTTGCCAATTTGAAGGACTTCGGCTTTAAAGATCAGTTGACACGTGCGGGACTCTCTATACCAAGCAATATAGCCGAAGGCATGGAAAGGATCTCCCAACAGGAGAAAATTCGATTTCTCGACATTGCGAGGGCGTCGTCTGCAGAGGCGATGACCCAGGTTTATATCGGAATGAAGATCAAATACATTGCACTGGATAAAGGCAAAGAGTGGATCGAAAAACTTGATCATATCGCAAAGATGATTAGCTCGTTGATCAACTCGATCTATCAGACCATCTCAAATAATAATAAAGAGAAATAGTAATGACAAACAACGAACAACGAACAACGATAGCCGATGATGTCATCGGCTATCTAAAACAACACGAAAACAAGCAGATGCTTCGCTTCATCACGTGTGGGAGTGTGGATGACGGGAAGTCTACACTTATCGGGCGTCTGCTTTATGACAGCAAGATGATCTTTGAAGACCAACTGGCCGCTGTGAAAAGCGAGACGAAGAAGTACGGTACCGTGGGTGATGCCGAGATAGATTTCGCGCTTTTGATAGACGGTCTTCAGAGTGAAAGGGAACAGGGCATTACCATAGATGTGGCTTACCGCTTTTTCGCTACCGACAGGCGTAAATATATAATCGCCGATACTCCCGGGCATGAGCAGTATACGCGCAATATGGTTACGGGTGCGAGTACGGCCGATCTTGCCGTTATTTTGATAGATGCCAGAAAAGGGGTGCTGACCCAGACAAGGCGCCACTCGTTTCTTGTGAGTCTGCTCGGCATTCGGAATATCGTCGTCGCTGTCAACAAGATGGATCTTGTTGACTATAGCGAGGAGCGTTTCAACGAGATAGTTGCGGATTATGAACAGATGTATGAGCAGCTGAGGTTTTCTTTGCCCTACAAGAGCTTCCACCAAAAGATAGATTTCATTCCGATGTCTGCTCTTAAAGGGGACAATGTAGTTGAAAACTCGGCAAAGATGAGCTGGTACGAGGGAGCCGCTCTTCTGCCATATCTCGATATGGTGACGATAGAGAGAAGCGACTTCAAGGCGTTTCGTTTTCCCGTACAGTATGTAAACCGTCCGAATCTGGATTTTCGCGGTTTTGCCGGTACTATTGCTTCCGGCACTATTGAACGAGGTGAAAGGATTGTAGTTTATCCGTCTCAAAAGAGCTCCAGCGTCAAGTCTATAGTTTTGCCTCTGGACCCGGAAAAAGAGGCTTCGACGGCTGAAGAAGCCGGCTTTCCGATGGCCGTTACGCTTACACTCGATGACGAGATAGATATATCCCGCGGTGATCTGATTGTAAAAGAGGGGGATAAACCGCCCTATTTCAGTGACAGTTTTGAAGCGATGCTAGTCTGGATGGATGAAGAGCCGCTGAAGAACAGGGAATATATCGTTAAACTCTACTCGAAAGAGGTCAATGCGGTTGTAAGTTCCATTATGTTTAAGCGGGATGTCAACAACTGGGAGAAGATAGAGGCCAAAAGTCTCGAACTTAATGATATCGCCCGTGTAAAGGTGGACCTCAATGAGAAGACGGTTTTTGATCTTTATGAAGAGAACAAGCGTACCGGAGCGTTCATAGTAATAGACAAATTGACGAACAATACCGTTGCCGCGGGAATGATAGCCGGAATATCTACAAAGCAAAAAAGAGAGAGAAGCTATACGGAAGCTGAAAAGGCTTTAAACGCATTTGTCAGGGAACATTTCCCCGAGTGGGAGTGCAGGGAGATATGAGTTTTGTCTTTCGTTGATCGTTATTCGTTGTTCGGATGTCGAAGTTCATTCTCTCGTCCGGTTCAATGGCATATCCTGACGGGTGGACACTATAAGTGAAAACCGCAAGATCTATTCATGTATAAAGAGACCAATCTCCGCTCAATCGCCAAAGGTGTAAGCTGGCGCTTTGTCGCTACCGGAACCACCATCACTATAG
>WGAW01000149.1 GCA_015494675.1 Hydrogenimonas sp.
ACCAAGTACTGGGTACAGCTCGACTACAAATTCCACGCAGAGCTCTAATCTGCATATCTGTACCGCTTAGTTGCGGTACAGAGCCTTTGGCACTGCCCCTTTCTCTTCCTACTCCGTGGGGCAGTGCAAAAGATAGTATTTTCTTCTCTTTTTTGCTACAATCGACTTAAACAATCTATTATACGGATATACGGAGTCTAAAATGAGCGGCGGATGGACATGTTCGCACCAAAAAGGCGATATATGCGACCTGCTTAAAAGCAACTGCGAACCTGGCACAAAAGGGTGCACACTCTACGGAAAAGCGATATTTTCAGACCCGCTTACACCATCGAACGAAGCGGTCAAAAGACGCGAAGAGATGCGCAGAAAAAGAGAGATGGAAGAGCTGATGAAAAGAGCGAAATCCGGTTTTTAGCCCTCTAGTAAATATGCTGATGCCGTCTGGATTTCTGATATTTTAGAAGATGGCGCGCCCGACACGATTCGAACGTGTGACCGCTGGTACCGCAAACCAGTGCTCTATCCAGCTGAGCTACGGGCGCCTCTGTGGTTGTGGAGGGGAATTATACACTTTTTCATAGAAGATTTCAAGGGTTTTTCGCTCCTCTGAACCGCTTCGTTTGGAAGGTTTCGTAAAAACCTCCCAAACCGCAAACACTATACCGAAGCCTCTCTTTTTCGCAAAAGGTGCATCGGGCCGAAGAGTTCGTGCGCCGTAGAGTTCAGAATGAAGCTGTGGTTGTAGGGGTGCTCGAGGCATATCTGCCTGAATTTTGCCGCCTGCGGGATCTTTTGAACGGTTTTTGCTATAGAGCCGAAGAGTATCAGATCGGTATCTTCATCCACCCTCTCCAGAAGCGAGGCTACAAAAGGGCGCCACTCTTTCGCATGGCGTGCCGAGGCGCCCCTGTTTTCGAAAACGAGCGCCACGTTTAGCAGCAGAACGCCTTCGGCTTCGAAATTGGCCCTAAGCTCTCCTATCGAATCTATGAGCTCCGTTTTATCTATCTTCGCAATGGCATCCTGCGAAAGGTCGTCGGCTGCGAGCCTTCCGTCGGCCACCAGCGCCATCTTTACGAAGTTTCGCAGGCTCGTTGCGCGATTTACCGATTTATGCAGTCCCGTCGGTGAAAAGATCGCCTCGACGGCTCCGTCTATAAACGCATGTCCGGTCGCCGACTCCGCTCTCGGGTATGGATCCTGCCCGAAAAGAATATAGCGTAGTTCACTTTTGGGGAGGGTCTTGAAGGCGCTGAATATTTTGTTTCGCTCCGGTATATACCCTCCGCCCTCTATAAACTCCCTGTAGGCCGGATCGAGCGCGTGGTATGAGGCCTCTATATCTTCCCGCCACTGCGGATCCACATCGAAAAGCGGAGCTGTCACGAGAAACCGCCCAGTTTCGAGAATTTAAGAACCAGCTCGACCTCACCCTTGCCCAGCCTCAACTGTTTGGCGATACTCTCGGCATCCATACCCTGTGCATGGAGCTGAAGAATCTTCTGCTCGTCCGGGGCCGTATGTTCGTTCGCGAAGAGCACCTGCCTTATTTTGGCCTCCAGAGTATCGAGCCTCTCTCTCATCTGCTCCAGCTCGCCGATCTGCCTGCCTATATGCTCCACTTCCAGCACGAATGGTTTCAGTTTCCTGTTTACCATACTGTCGACCGTTTCGGTATCGCTCGCCTCTTCGACGGCCGGCAAACTCCCCTCTTCGAGCCTCTTTTCAAGAGACTCTATCTCTTTTGCCATCTTGAAAAGCTCTCTATTGAGGCCGTCCATACCCGCCTCCATCATCGATAGTTTCCTGGAGGTCTCTCTGTCCTTGACCGCTATGTAGATTATCGTGATCAGCATGACGGCGGCGAGGGCCGCTATGAGCAGGACCGTTTCGTTCACTTTCTTTTCATCTCCCGTATCATTATGCGCTCCCTTGCCGTAACGTAACTGTTCCACTCTTTGATGTCACGTTCGTGCATACGCGCTATTTTGGCGAGCCCTGAGTCGAGCGCATCGAACCAAACTGCTACATCTCTTTTCGGGAAAACCGGCATCGCTATGCGGCCGTAATAGCGCTTTCCTCTCTCCAAAAGGGGCTCCGAGAGCCTGAAGTGTTCGAAGCCGATCGACTCTATATGACCATGGTACTCCAGCGGTACCCTCTCCGGCTCTTCGTTCTTTACTATCTGTGTAAGCCGGTCCACTTTGCGATGCAGCTCTATTATCAGGTTCAGAAGAACCGGATCGGTGTCGCGTGTCTCCCCGCGCGCTTTCGCGATTTTGAGCCACTGACCTATCGGGTCCTCGTCGGTTTCGCTGAGCCGCTGATACTCCCTTTCGAAATCCTCGGGTCTTCTGTCGCCTAGATCGAAATCGATCTCCAGCGGAGCCGTTACGAGCCTCACTCCGCCGCTCACGACAGACCCCTGTCGACGATAATGAAAAAGAGATAGATGAAACCGAGATAGCCGTTTACGGTAAAGAAGGCGCGATCGATCTTGGTGAAGTCTCTGCTTACGAGTTTGTGCTCATAAACCAGCATGGCCGCCGCGACGGCGACCGCCGTCCACGCAAAAAAACCGAGCCCCGCTTCGGCCGTAAAGAAGGCCCAAAAGAGCACCGCAAGCGCATGGAACAATCTTGCCAGAAGCATCGTGCAGTCACTGCCGTATCTCGAAGGTATCGAAAAGAGTCCCGCCTCTTTGTCGAACTCCATATCCTGAAGCGAGTAGAGAAGATCGAAGCCGGCAACCCAGAAAGTGACTGCCGCGGCGAGCATCAAGGACCAGATAGGTATGGCCGCCTCCACCGCGACTACACCCGCTATGGGGGCGAGACCGAGCGAAAGACCAAGAACCAGATGGGCCATAGCAGAGAAGCGCTTGAACCATGAGTATCCGCCCAAAACGGCAAGTATCGGAAAAGAGAGCGCAAACGCCAGCGGGTTTATGAAGTATGCGGTAGTTATGAAAACGAACGCGTTTACGACGATGAGCAGCCGCATCTGCGGGGCGCTGAACCTTCCGTCTACACTCGGCCTGCCCATCGTACGCGGGTTTACGGCGTCTATGTCCCTGTCGAGGTAACGGTTGACGAGCATCGCGAAGTTCCTGGCGCTCACGGCGGCGAGAACACCCAGCAGAAGAAGCCGCCATCCAAACCAGCCGTCGGCCGAGACGATCATCGCTATGAATATGAACGGCAGAGAGAATACCGAGTGCTGGAACATTATAAGTTCGTTGAAGTCTCTGTACCATTTGACTATAGACACATCCTACCTTTTGCTCTAATTGTTCATCGATATTATTCAAATTCCGGGCAAACCCGCAGTTTAGCGGGGAGTGAACGGCCCTACAAGCCCATCATGCAATATTCTTTTAGTGCTTCCGAGGTGTCCAAAGCGGCGTAGAACCGGCCTTCGGATCCCGATTCCGGCCCATATATAAACGTAATGAATTTTAACATAAAATTTATGTATAATCGCTTCATGAAAACCGTCGCGATACTCGGCCCCACCGCATCGGGCAAAACCGAACTCTCCATAGCGCTCGCATCCAGGCACGACGCCGTCGTTCTGTCGCTCGATTCGCTCAGCGTATACAGAGGCATCGACATAGCCTCGGCGAAACCAACTCCCGAAGAGAGGGGCGATATAATCCACTTCGGGATAGACGAGGTAGATGTGGACGCTCCGTTCAATATCTCTCTCTATTTCGAACTTTACAAGAGGGCCGAAGCGTATGCCGCCGAGAGGGGCAGGCCCCTCATAATCGTGGGAGGGACCGGATTTTACCTGAAGATGCTGATGGAAGGGCTTTCGCATCTACCTCCGCTTTCGCCGCGGAGTAGAGAGCGGCTCTGCTCTGCGATGACGAATCTCGAACAGGCGTACAAAACACTCTCGAAGATCGACCGCAAATATGCGGAATCGATATCTCCCAAAGATAGATACCGCATCGAAAAGGGTCTGCAGATTTTTTTCGCCACCGGCACTCCTCCTACCGAATATTACGCAAAAAACCCTCCGAAGCCGCTGCTTGAAGATGTGGCTCTTTTCGAGATAGCGGTAGATAGAATCCTCTTGAGAGAGAGGATAGCTAAGAGAACCGAAAAGATGTTCAGAGCCGGACTCGTCGACGAGGTTGCGGAGCTGGAGTTTCGCTACACGAGGGCTCCAAACCCGATGAAGTCGATAGGCATAAGGGAGATTCTGGAGTATTTCGACGCGAAGTCGGGGCTTGAAGAGGCCAAGGAGAAGATCATTACCCACACGGCGCAGCTGGCCAAAAGGCAGATGACCTTCAACAGAACACAGTTCCCTCCTCATCCCCTGCTGGAGCCCGATAGGATCGAAGTGGAGGTCTCTGCGCTACTGAAGAGGTAGTGCCTCTTTACAGAGCCGGCCCCACGCCCCGGCACCCTTCAATTTAGCGCACTCGCCGAAAATCATGCGTGCCCTCTTCGCATCACCGCTCGACTCGTAGAGAGAACCGAGTTCGTAGAGCCACCTGGCCCTCTCCTCGCCTTTGAGCTCCACTCCATCCAAAGAGCGCGCCACTTCGAGAGCTTTACCCGTCTCGCCCTCATTTTTGTATATTTTGATCAACTCGAATTCCGCCCACGGAGAGTATGGGCGACTCTTTTTGCGCCTCTGCAGATCCACCAGCTTCTCGAGCATCCACTTTTGCTGCAGCCTATCGGACTCCGTCTTGGCCGCATCGTACCCCATCTTGTAGATATCGGCCATCCTCATATCGTTCGCATATCTCTTCGACATCTCTTTTACCAAAGATACCGCATCCGCATATCTCTTTTCGCCAAAGAGCGCTCTTACAAGATCCCAATCGAGCGTACCGCATAGCGAAGACGCCTTTTTCCCCTCTAGCGCCAGAAGATCTTCGGACGCTTCGATCGCCTCACCGTATCGCTGCAAGGCGCTCAAAGCATGAACGGTTCTGCAGAGCCATACCGCACGCTCCTGCGCCTCGGCATCGTGCAGATGACTCTCCGCTATTTTCAGAGCCTTGTCATATAGGGCATATTTCAGATAACACTCGAACATGAAGCCGTCATATTCGCTATTCGGCTCCACTTTGAAGTTTTGCACCAGTTCGACGGCGCTTTTGCACTCTCTTCTGTCCGCACTCTCTTTAAAAAGCGCATTCGCAGCCTCTTTAAGGCTCTTTTGCGCGGCGCTTTTTACCTCCTCTTCTTTTACCTTCTCTATCATAGGGGCGAGCTCAAGCACCTCTTTGTATCTCTTTTGCGCAAGAAGCACCCTCGCTTTCGCCGCCAGAGCCTTTTCGGCGATGGGCTCTCCTCTGTATTCACGCATCAGAGTCTCGAATCTCTCGAGCGCCCGGGTGGCGTTCGTATCTTCATCTGTAACGAAGAGCGCGTCCAGGCTCTTCTTCGCCTTTTCGCTGTACTCACCGTACGCAAACTCGTCGAGGTATCGTTCATACCACTCTATCGCCTCTTTGAGATCGCCATCTTCGTCATACCATTCGGCTATCTCGAAAAGGACCGTTTCGTAAAGATCGTCGAGCTTTTTCAGCCTGTTTAAAAGCGCCCGGTCGATCTCGATGGCGAGCCTGTACTCTTTGTGCGCGGCCAGCTGTTTCGCGATCTCGTGAGCATCCTCTCTCTCTTTGAGTATAAATCCCGGGTTCTTTTGCCAAATCTTCCTGATATACTCCACACCCTTTTCGGTATTGCCCCTGTCGAGATAGCGTATTGCCAGTTTGTAGGCCGCAAGCGAAGCAATATCGAGATCTTTCGTTCCGTAGTAGGCCTCGAGATAGCGCTCTATGGCCTCTTTGCTCTTTCCGTTGATGTAGAACCGGTCCCCCAGATAGATTAGCCCCAGATCGGCAAATCTACTCCCCTTGTGCTCCCTGATGAGACGGTCGAAGAAGTAGTCGGCGTCGCTTTCCAGGCCCGTTGCGCTGTATACTCTGGCCAGAATCAGCAGCACTTCCGGCAGGTATTCGTCCGAAGTGTATCTTTTTATAAAAACCTTACCGAGTTTTATTATCTCTTCCGCATGCTCTTTCAAATCGTCGGCAGCCAGTGCCTTGATGCGGTATCGAAGAAAGTCGCTTGAAAAGATCGAATCGGGATGCGCCTCCAGCGCTTCTGTCGCCAGATCGTATGCCTTTTTGTACTTTTTCGCTTTGAACGCCTCTTTCACAGCCAAAAAACGCTCTACATCCCGGTTGTTCTTCATAAATACCGGTTCACCGTTTATATCGACGGCGCCTATGGTCGGCACGGCGTAATCCCTAAGATCGAGGGGAAACAGGATCGAATCGTCGAAACGTCTCTTTTTACCGAGATAGGGCGGGCTCTTTTCGTAGCCGAGTACCATCCAGTGATCGGCACTTTTCGCTTTAACGGAGGGAAGCACCCCGTCTTTGTAAAGCGGCTGGGGAAGCGAATATAGAAGAGCCCTCTTTTTGGGCACGATCCGGCAGAGGAACTCTCCATTCTTCACTTTGAAAGAGATCTGGAAAAAGTCGTTTCTTATATCTTTCAGCGAGGTTTCGGGCATCCGTTTGAATCTGCAGACGAAGTAGGAGGGCTCCTCCGGTCTATCGCTGTAGAGTTTACATACGAACGGCTCTTTATCTTTTATATGCAGTATGGAGTAGGGGCGGCTCTTTTCAATCCCCCGTTTTATGTCTATAGTCAACGCGTCGAGGGTGGCGGTTAGTATTAGAAGAGAGAGCGTTAACCTGATTACGATGAAAATCTCCTCTCAATCAAAGAGGTCACAGCGGCTTAAAAGCCGCTGGCCTGAACATATGCGGTAATTATATCCATCATCGGTTCTACAGCCATAACCGCAAAGACGGTAAGGAAAACGGAAAATCCTATAATTGTCTGAAGCGGTTTCGAAGCATTCTTCATATATACCGTGCCCTCGTTCTCTTCAGGTGACTTGAGAAACATGTAAACGATCAGTTTCAGGTAGTAGTATGCAGATATTGCGCTGTTTATTGCCATTATGAGAGCCAGTATAATGTAGTCGCTGTTGACCGCCGCACTCATAAGGTATAGTTTGCCCCAAAAGAGCGAAAATGGCGGCACACCCGCCAGAGAGAGCATGAAGAGTGCCATCACCACCGCCCCTACGGGCATTATCTGAATCATGCCCGAGAACTTCTCGTACGGGTGGTCGTACCGCTCGTGCCAGCGCGACTCTTTGTGGCGCGATACCCATAGCATCGCGAACGCGCCGAGATTTGTAAAGAGGAAGAGTACCCAGTAGAGAAAGAGTGCGCTATTAGCCTGCGTCGTTCCTATCATGATAGCGGCCATGACGAATCCGGCATGTGAGATTGAGCTGAACGCCAGCATACGTTTTACATCGTGCTGTACAAGCGCCATGATATTGGCCAGAGTCATGGTAAGGACAACCGCTACATAGAGTATATCTCTGAGCCAGACGACATCGCTGTGGATCAGGAACTCGAAAATACGCATAGCGACGATAAATCCGGCGATCTTCGGAACAACCGACATATAGCCGGCAAGCGCAGCGCTTGCTCCTTCGTAAACGTCGGGTGTCCATGTATGAAACGGCACCATCGAGAGTTTGAACCCGAGTGCCCCGATCATAAACGCGATACCGACCAGCAGGATGGTCAGATTTACATAATCTCCGGCTATCAGGACCTCTTCAATCTTATATATCTCCACACTTCCCGTGAGTGCATAGAGAACGAGCGCACCCATAACGTAGAATCCGGCCGCCAGAGCGCCCATGATGAAATATTTGATAGCCGCTTCAAACGACTTTTCCCTGTTATGCAGCGCGATAAGGGTATAGAGTGCGAGACTTGCCGTCTCGAGTCCTACGAATATGAGAATCAGGTTGTCGGTCGCAACCATGAACTGGAATCCGGCTACCATGAAAAGGAAGAGTGCGAAGAACTCCGGATAGCTGAATTCGTGGAATCTTTTTGATGTAAGCGCCAGCGGTATGAAGAGCATAGATGCTGCGAGTATTATTATCTGTGACAAAATAGCTATGCCGTCGATGAACATTACATCGAAAAAGCCCCGCTCTCCCGCCTGGAGTCCGAGCACGCTGCCGAGATCGACAAAGAGAACGAGGACGCTGAGCATCACATACATTGTCTTGTCGAGATCTTTCTTTATCAGATCGATGATCAATATGCCGAGGCCGCCGCATATGGCTACAAGCATCGGTGCGAGAGTGCCGAGATTCAACGACTCAAGACTGACTGAAATTGGCTCTAACATTATTCCGCCTCCCTTTCGATTACAGTGGGCTTGATGACCTCTTTCGCCTCTTCGGTAATCGATTTTTTATGCATGAATGAAACAAGAGATTCGACACTCGTGTTGATCGGCCCCAGCACCGGTTTGGGGTAGACACCGAGCCATACTGTGACGAGAACAAGCGACCAGAGCGCCATACTCTCTTTGCCGTCGAGATCTTTGAGGTCCCTGTTCTTTTCGTGAACGACATCGCCGAAGAAGGACTTTCTGTAGAGACTCAGCATATAGACGGCACCCAGGATGATGCTCGTTCCGGCAAGGATCGTCATGACGGGAGAGACCTTGTAGAAGCCCGCGAGACTCAAAAACTCACCTACGAAACTCATAGTAAGCGGCAGGCCGACCGATGCCATGACCATAATACCCATGACGGTCGCGTATCTTGGCATAACTTTGGCGAGGCCGCCGAACTCACTCATCAGTTTTGTATGACGTCTGTCGTAGATAACGCCGACGAGCATAAATAGCGCGCCGCTGACGATACCGTGGCTGAGCATGAAAAAGACCGAACCCGCAATACCTTCAGGATTCATCGCGAACGTTCCGAGAACAATAACACCCATATGCGAAATGGAGCTGTATGCGACCACCTGCTTCATATCCTCCTGTGCGTAGGCCACCATCGCGGTATATATGATCATGATCAGAGAAAGCACCGCTACAGGAGTTATCATATATACGGATGCGTCGGGGAACATCGGCAGCGTCAGGCGCACAAAACCGTAGGTACCCATCTTCAGCAGTACCGCCGCGAGAATGATTGAGCCTATCGTCGGCGCCTGCCCGTGTGCGTAAGGAAGCCAGGTATGGAACGGAAACATCGGGACTTTGATCGCCAACCCTATAAAGAAGGCGACAAATAGCCATATCTGGTAGTTCATCGGCAGCACAAGTCTGTGCCACTCCGTGATCGAAAAGCTCCAGACACCTGTAGCCTGGTAGTAGAGATAAGCCATGACCAGCATACCTACAAGCATAATTAGTGAACCGGCGAATGTATATAGGAAAAATTTGATTGCCGCATACACCCTGAGATTTCCGCCCCACGCACCGATGATGTAGAGCATCGGAACGAGGGAGAGCTCCCAGAAAACATAGAACAGTATCGCATCAAGCGATACGAATACGCCGACCATCGTCATCTCGAGGAAGAGCAGCGAGATGATCATGTTCTTGATATTGTCGTTTACACTCAGGGCGATCAGACCTATAAGCGTGATGAACGTTGAGAGCACCACTATAAAGAGCGAAATTCCATCGACACCGAGATAGTAGCTTATGCCGAAGCTGGGAACGAGCGGAAGAAGCTCGACGAACTGCATCCCCGCATAGCTGCCGTCGAAAGTGAACCAGAGCCACAGCGAGAGCAGGAATTCGATCACCGCGACCGATATTCCGTATACCCTGATCGACTCTTTCGAGACGACAAATCCCAGCAGTGCCGCGACCGCCGGAAAGAAAACCAAAACTGACAAAATGTGATCCATACCTACTCCTTACCGCATCGGGCTATAGAAAATGGCTGCTACAAGCAGGACGAGCAGACCCACACCCATCCAGCGCAGCATGTTCGAGAGGTTGCCGCTCTGCACTACACGCGACACCATACCCGATTTATAAATTGTTCCGGCGATGAAATCGACCGTGGCATCCACCACCTTGAGATCGAGATCTTTCCAGAATATCTTAGACAACTCCGCATATGGCTTGCAGATGAAGTCGTTGTAGATTTTCGGAATGTAGTACTGGTTGAAAAGGAGCCTGTAGACAAAAGTCTCTTCAAGCTTCTTGCTGAATCCGCCCCTGCTGTAGACAACGACGGCTACGGCGATACCCGTTACCGCGATACCGACTGTCACGGCTACGAGCACCCAGAATGTTCCTCCGGACAGATGATACTCCTCTATGGGCAAAACGTATGAAACCAGATGTATGAAATCGTGTTCGAAGAATCCCGCAATTACAGAGAGAACCGCAAGGGGAGCCATCGCCCAGAGCATATACCTGTATGCTTCGTGCGGATGGTAGCCGAAAATTTTATATCTCTCTTCACCGAAGAATACGAGCATAATAAGTCTGAAACTGTAGAATGCCGTAAGACCCGCGGTCACCCACAGCGTCGTCCAAAGAACATAGTGATCCGTAGCGAACGCCGCCTCGAGAATCTTGTCTTTCGAGAAGAAACCGGCGAACGGATAGATTCCGGCCAGCGCAAGCGAGGCTATCACCATCATTATCATCGTCCACTTCATCTTTTTGGCCAGACCGCCCATCTTGAAGATATCGAGCTCGTCATCCATCGCGTGCATCACGTTTCCCGCACCCAGGAAGAGAAGCGCTTTGAAGAAGGCGTGAGTCATCAGGTGAAAGAGTGCTATCCAGTACGCTCCGAGACCCGCCGCGACGAACATATATCCGAGCTGCGAAAGGGTCGAATATGCGATGATTCGCTTGAGGTCCCGGTTCACAAGCGCCATAGATGCCGCAAAGATCGCGACAAAGGCACCGAGGCTTGCGACAAAGAGGCTGACCTCCGGAACCTCCCCGTAGAGGGGATTGGCCCTGATGACCAGATATACACCGGCCGTTACCATCGTCGCCGCGTGGATAAGCGCCGATACGGGAGTAGGACCCTCCATCGCGTCCGCAAGCCATGTATGCAGCGGAAACTGCGCCGATTTACCCATCGCTCCTATGAAGAGGAATGCTGTCACCATCATCAGGATCGTACTCTCCGTCCCCGCGGCCTGGGCAAACACGACATCGTACTGCAGACTGCCGAAATTCCAGTAGACGAGGAAGATTCCGATCAACATTCCGAGGTCGGCTATACGGTTCATTATGAAGGCCTCGCTGGCCGCCCAGCTCGCACTATCGCGCTCATACCAGAAACCTATCAGTGCCCATGAGCAGAGTCCGACACCTTCCCATCCTATGAAAAGGCCCGCGAAGTTGTCGCTCATTACGAGCACCATCATCGAAAAAACGAAAGCGGATAGCCATGCGAAGAAGCGGTTGAACGATCTGTCATGATCCATATAACCGATTGAATATACATGAACGACGGTCGATACGGTCGTTACGACGATCATCATGGTCGCCGAGACCTGATCGACTACGAAGCCGAACGGAATGGAGAGTCCGCCAGCGTGGATCCAATCCATCATTTTGACATGGACAACCTCACCGTGCGCAACATGGGCCATCAGTACGATCGAACTGATCCATGATACGAACAGCAGGGTTGAAGTCGCGATTCCTGTAACGAGATTTTTAGGCCTGTCCGCAAACAGTGCCGCAAAGAGCGATCCGACCAGCGGTGCAAACAGTGCCGTATAGAGATATGCTTCCATGTGTTTCCTTTACCCGTGCATAGACTGCATTGAATCTACGTCAAGCGTACCCCGTCGCTTGTACCATACGATAAAAAGACCGAGACCCACGGCAACTTCGCTGGCAGCTACCGCTATTATGAAAAAAGCGAACAGTTGTCCGGTCAGATCGCCGTAAAACTTGGAGACTGCGGCGAAGCCGACATTTACCGCGTTAAGCAGGATCTCCGTAGAAAAGAGCAGCAGCAGCAGGTTCTTTCTGCGATAAACTCCGACCAGCCCTATACAGAAGAGAATGGCCGATACAATCAGGTAGTGGCTGAGCGTTATCATTTTGAACCCTTCTTTTGAAATTCTTCGTCGACGTCTACTTTGAGCGTCAGGCTCTCGTCCATCTTCTTGCCGGCAAGAATGATTCCGGCTATCATGGCAACCAGAAGCATTACGGCCGCCACCTCGAACGGTACGAGATATTTCGTAAAGAGTACAATTCCGACAGCCTGAGGATTCTCTACGCCCTCTACTACCGGGTAGATCGCCTCTATATGGTCAGATACGATAGGAGCCGCAAACGCAATAACAAGCAGCAGCGCGCTTAGCCCGCTGAGCAGGAATACAAGCTTCGGAGCTCTCACCTTCTCTTCGACGAGGCGCGTGGTATTGAAAAACATCATACCGAACGCATACAGCGCCATCACCGCACCGGTATAGACTATTATCTGTACGACTCCGAGAAAATCGGCTCCGAGAAGAAAGAAGAACCCGGAGATCATGATCATTCCCGCGGCAAGGGCGCTCATCGAATAGAGAGCGTTTTTACTCATAACCGTTATGGCGAACATAACGATCGTCACCGCGCTGAAGAGGTAAAATGCAACTGCTTCAAACATCGTCTACTTCCTTAATACGCCAGCGGCGTTTTCTTTATACGCTCATCCGCATTCGGGCTCACGGCACCGAATCCCGGGAACTCCTCCTGCTTGCCCTCTTTCAGGAAGTCAAGCGGAGTCAGAATATCGTCTCTGAGCACGAAATGGGCCCTCTGCTCACTGGCATTCTCGTACCTTCCTCCGTGAACGATGGCGAGCTCCGGGCACACCTCCGCACAGTAGCCGCAGAAGATACAGCGGCCGAGGTTGATCGTATATTCCGTCACCTCTTTTCTCTGGTTTTCATCGTATCTGGTGTCCATTCTGATGCAGTTTGCGATGCATATCTTTTCGCAAAGTCCGCAGCCTATACATCTTTCGTATCCGCTCTCCAGCAGCCTGTAAAGCTTATGTACGGCCCTGTATCTCGGGGATATCGGAAGTTTCTCCTTCGGATACTGAACTGTATGTATATTGAACTTCACCATCTCCCTGAAAACGACCCAAAGACCTACGAATAGTTCGCCTTTGAAGGTTCTCTTTACCACCTGCTTGAATTTGTCGATCGGCGCCAAAGGCGGTTTGTCGACCGGAATAAACTTGTAATTTTGTGTCACGTTTCTATCTTTGAACTGTTCAAGACCCATTCTCTCCCCTTTAAATCATCAGTACCAGGCCGGTTACAACCACATTTACCACCGCCAACGGAAGAAGCACCTTCCAGCAGAGCCACATCAACTGATCCGGGCGCACATGCGGCCATGCGGCACGTGTCCATAGAAAGAAGAAGAATAGGAAACTCACCTTCAGTATGATCGCGAGGGCCCCGGGAATGAATCCCCAATCGTTGAATCCGCCGAGGAATATGAGGCTTGCCAGAAACGCCAGAGTTATCATATTGGTATACTCGCCTATGAAGAACATACCCCATCGCATACCGGAATACTCTGTGGCGTACCCCGATACGATCTCCGCTTCATGCTCCAGCAGGTCGAAAGGTGTTCTGTTGGTCTCCGCAAATCCCGCGATAAGGAAGAGAACGAAAGCGACCGGTTGGCTCCAGACTATCCAGTCGGTGAACCCTCCGCTCTGGTAGTTGTTGATATCTATCAAAGAGAGCGACCCCACCATCATTAGAGGCGCCATGATACTCAAGCCTGTGACGACCTCATAGCTGAGAAGCTGTATGACCGTACGGGCCGCCCCGAGAAGGCCCCATTTGTTGGCACTGGCCATACCGCCGAGCAGGGGAGCGTACAGACCGCTAGCCATGACACCGAGAACGAACAGAACACCGACGTTGATATCGGATATGATGGGATGTACCGTAATTCCGAATATCTTAAATTCCGGCAGAAGAGGTACCGCCGCAAGCGCTATGAAAGCGGTCGCCGCACCTATTATCGGCGCTATCATAAAGATCGGTTTTACGGAGTTCTGGGGAACGATGTCCTCTTTCGTAAAGAGCTTGATACCGTCGGCAAGGACCTGCAGAAGTCCGTACGGTCCGACATGCATCGGCCCGAGCCGGCGTTGCATGAAGGCAAGAACTTTACGCTCCAGGTAGGTGCCGAATCCGGCAAGCGCCGAAAAGATACCCAGCACCACAAGGATTTTGACGATCGTCGAGATCACAAATTCAGTTAATGTCATGGCTTACACCTTTTCTATCGTAACGTTTTGGTATCTGTTGGATGCAAACAGTCCTTCGGCTCCCGTTTCAGGATCGAAATCCGGAACCATAACTATATCGCCTCCGATGAATTTATCTACCTCCACAGCCAGCTCTATACTGCCTTCAGGCAATACGACCCTGACCTTTTCACCCTCCTCGACTCCCAAACTCTCGAGTCTCTCTGCCGAAACATATAGTTTAGCTTCCGTTTCGAGTTGATGGCTCTTTTTTGTGAACTCGTTGAACTGCAGTACCGGATTGCACCTGTAGGCTATCTCTCCCTCCATCGCCGCAGATTCATCTATATGAGATATGGCCGCGTTCGTTCGGCGCACCTTCTGCGGAGCGATTTCGTAGCCGCGTATCTCCTCACCTCTGTTCGTATAGTGGTTCGGAAGGTCGTCGAATTCGAGTGCTCTGTAGCCTTTACCCTCCGGCAGCGCCGCGGTATATTCGACGGTCAGCTCGGCTTCAAGGCCCAGTGCGTTGGCCAGATCGTTGAGGATATACCCCTTGTAGCCGAGCGCCACATTGGTTGGAACGACGCGCTTGTCGACGTTCGTCAACGTCCCCTCCTGCTGATTGAGCGCCGGCATATCGAGATCTCCGTCTCCGCTTGCGCTCAGAACGAAGTCGCCTTCGGCGTTGTATCCTATAACATAATCTCCCGCTTCATCGTCAAGGTCACATATGAGCGAGACGCCCAGAGTATTGGTTTTGGAAGGGAGTATCACGACGTCGAAATCGGTACATCTTTGGATCAGCCCCGCAAGTCGGGCGAGATTCTCCGATCTCGGATGACAGAAGAGATCCTCTCCGAGAATGATGGAGAACTTCTCCTTTTTGGCCAGCATCTTGACCATCTTGTCGCTGAAATCTTCGGGAGCGTCGAGAATGTCTAAAAGCCTGTTGAGATCGACCTCGACCTCTTTCGTTACCTTTTTGGGGACCATCTTGGTCACCTCTTCGGTGATCTCCTTCTCTTCACCGCTCTCTTCATCTTTCACCGTTTTCGTAACCGTTTCGGTAACCTTCTCCTTGATCGTCTCTTCGACCGTTTTGGTCCCTTTGCTGTGGAAAGAGTCGAGATACTCCACGACCTCTTTAGGCATGGTCTCTTTGTCGCCGAAGAGATCGAGAATCAGGTACATAGCCGCCTCTTCGAGACCCGGCTTGTGATTTATACAGATAAGGTTTTTTCCGAACCCTTCCACGACCGGGTCTTTTACCGGGTGGAAGTAGAGTCCGGCTCCCTTGTTCATCTTTATCGCATTGTTGAAGGCGAATCTTGCTCTCGGATTGTCGCTTTTGAGCTGAGACCCGATACTCACAACGAAATCGCTGTTGTGCACGTTTTTGAGATCTCCGCTCCACAGAGTGGTTCCGGCTGCTTTCGAGAACGAATCCATAAACTTTCTGAACCTGTTCGCCTCTTCGTTTACGAGCCTGTAGCCCCTCTTCTCCTTAAGGCGCTGGAGAATCAGCGCCTCTTCGTTTGTTATGGTTGAAGAGAAGCGGATGGTGTCGGCCTTTTCGAAAGCCTCTACGGCTCTTTTGAAAGCCTCTTCATCCTTTCCTTCCACCCTGTTTTCAAAATCGTATCCGAAGCGTCCCGCTCCGCAGAGCGAGACGTAGTTCCACTCGTTTTTTACACGGTATATCTTGGGCTCGGGATTGTCTATGCTTGTATGCTTGACGTCGTAGTAGAGGTGACAGCCCGCACTACAGTGAGCGCAAGTAGCGGGAATGGAGTTGAGCTCCCATGCGTTGGATGTATACTGGAAGTCGCTGCTTACAAGAGCGCCCACCGGACAGACCGCGATACACTCACCGCAGTCGGTACACTCGAGGGTGTCTCCCGTAACGGTGCCTATAAGCGACTTGTTCAGCTTGTTCCACATCGCGTAAGCGTCCTTGGGCATGCTCTCTTTGAGGCTCTTGTCGAGGGCCTCTCCACCTCTCGGTACGGTCTTCAAAACCGCGTCGCCGATCATATCTTTACAGACGGTGACACATCGCTCGCAGACGATACACAGACCCGGATCGTAGTGCATCAATCCCCAGTCTTTCGCCTCTCTCGGGACATCTTTTATCGCGTAGTGCTGCTCATCGACGCCCAGTTCGAGGGTATAGTTTTGAAGTTCACACTCTCCGGACTGGTCACATACCCCGCACTGAAGGGGGTGGTTGACATCGTAAACCTCCATTATCGCGCGTCTCTCTTCGGCGATGTTCTCGGTCAGTGTCGTAACCTCCATCCCGTCTTTGGATTTGGCGTTGCAGGCATAGACCTGCTTGCCGTCCGCTTCCACCAGGCAGAGACGGCATGCGAGTGTGGGGCTGCAGCGTGTCAGATAGCATATGGCCGGAATGAATATATCGTTGGCACGCGCAACATTGAGAATGAACTCTCCCTCTTCGGCTTTACACTCTTTTCCGTCGATCTTGATTGTAATTTCACTCATTTGGCTGTCCCACTACTTCAATTTTACTTTGGCTGAAACGGTAGAGTGAAGATAGCAAATCTTCACTTAATCCCAAGTCAAAGGTAGGGTTAAGCGCTATCGTACCTTTGAGCTCCGGTTCGATTCTAAACACTCTCTCCATCTCCGCCTCTCCAACTCTGATTTTCACGCGCATACCCTCTTTAAGTTTGGCCGCCATCGCGAACTGCCGCGATCCGAGCAGTACGGCTTCCTCTTTATTCAACTGCGACGCTCTCGCGGTCTGAGGTCCAAACTGCAGAACGGGGTCACATCGGTAGAGAATCGGACCGTTGAACTCCGGAAGCTCCTCCACCTCCTCGAGGGTGGAGTCTACAGTATGTTTCATTCGTTTCATCGTATATCCCCGAACCTCCCCTTCGCTGTTGTCGAAGTAGTAGGGGATATCGTCGAAACGGATCTTTTTGAACCCCTTCTCTTCCGGAAGCTCTTCGGTGAAGTCTATCGTGTAGCGTGCCTCTATGCCGAGAGCTACGGCTATTTCGCAAAGTGTATAGCCGTTGTAGGGCAAAGCCGCGTTTGTAGGAACAACACGCTTGTCGAGCGTAGTGAATGTCCCCTCCTGCTGGTTTAGAGCGGGCATATCCAGATCACCGTCTCCGTATGAGCTGAGCACGAAATCTCCGGGGGTGTTGTAGCCTATCACGCTTCCCTCCTCGCTATCGTCGAGGTCGCAGATCAGGCTCACTCCGAGCGAATTGGTCTTCGGTGCTACCGGCAGCACCGATATATTTCCGAAACGCTCAAAGAGTGCGGCGAGCTTCGCTATCTGTGCGGCACGCGGATGGTTCATGCAGTCTTCGCCGACAACCAGAGCTATCTTTTTGCACCTCGCAAACGACCTGCGCAGAGTCTCGAGCTCCTCTTCACCTACGTTGCTCTCGGCACTCAGGTATCCCTCGTCGAGATCTTCGAGGAACGACTCTATCTTTTTGATATCCACCTTACCTTCGAGCAGCGTCCTTGCAAGCATAGCGAGCACACCCTCTTCGGTACCCACCTCATATTTCACAAACTGCGTCACCACGTTCTGCATCTCTCTATCTTCCATCGGATGCATATAGGCTACACGTGCGTTCTGCCTCTTCGATGCCATCGTTATGTGGTAGCGCACGGCCGGATTGTCGGTCAGTATCCTGCTACCCATAACAATCACTCCGTCGGCTTCGGCAATAGATTCGAGCGTACCGTTAAAGAGCGTCTTTCCCGTTATGGAGGCGTAGCTCTCGAGAAACCTTTTGTAGTTCAGAGCGTCCCCGTTTACAAGCCTGTACCCGTATCGCTCCTTGAGGCGCTGGAGTATCATCGCCTCCTCGTTCGTTATCCTGCTTGTAAAGCGGATGGTACTGGCATTTTTGAAAGCCTCTACCGCTCTATCGAAAGCCTTTTCATCCCTTTCGGCCGAGCGGTTTTCAAAGTCATAACCGAATCTTCCGGCTCCGCACAGAGTCGTGAACTCGAACTCGTTCGTGACCCGGTAGATTCTCGGTTCCGACCTCTCCAGGGCGCCTTCGTGCCTGCGCTCGTAATCGAGCGCACAGCCGCCGCTGCAGTGGGCGCAAGTTGCGGGCACCTTCTGAAGCTCCCATGCGTTGGCCTTGTACTGAAAGTCGGTGCTTATCATAGCGCCTACCGGACATACCGCTATGCACTCGCCGCAGTTCGTGCACTCGAGCTCTTCGCTCCCTTTGGGCTGAATACGGGAGTTGTAGCCGCCGTAGTGAATCTCTATCGCATCGTCCCCGATCACCTCGTTGCAGACATGCACGCACTTTTCACAGAGGATGCAGAGCGACTCGTCGTAGCCTATGAACTCCCATTTTCTCAGGTCTCTCTTGTGATCCCTGGCCGAAAACTCCTGGTTGTCGACACCAAACTCCAGGGTCTTGTTCTGAAGGTCGCATGCGCCGCTCTTGTCACATACACCGCACTCGAGCGGATGGTTCACGTCGTAGAGCTTCATGATATTCTGCCGGTGGCTAAAAAGCTCGGGAGAGTTCGTTCTGACCTCCATCCCCTCTATGACCGGCGCCTGACAGCTTAGAATGAAACCGTCGACACCCTCTACCTCCACGACACAGAGCCTACAGGAGGCAATCGGCTTCACTTTGCTCAGGTAGCACATGGTCGGTATATAGTGGCCGTTTCGGCGCGCGGCCTGAAGAATCGTCTCGCCTCTGCGAGCTTCGATCCGGCATCCGTCTATAGTCATTTTAATCATACCGACCCCCCTAAACCGCCGTCATAGCGATGTAGTAGCATCGCATACAGCGTTCGGCCTCGGCAATCGCCTCTTCCTGAGTGAAACCGAGGTTGACCTCTCTGTTGTTGTCACGCCGCTCCTCGACCGAAAGCTTCTCGCTCACCTGTCTGGGCAGACCGGGCAGCCATCCCGTAACCTTTTCGCTCTTGTCGTAGACACGCAGCTTGCGGAGATGATCCTCCATGATCTCTTCGTCGGTCAACGTTATTTCGCCCGTACGGACGTAACGCGAAATGACCGAAGCGGCACGCTTCGCCTGGCCTACGGCGTTTACAATTGTCATAGGGCCGTATTCGCAGTCTCCTGCCGCGAAGAGCCCTTTGCGGCTTGTCATATAGTCGCGGCCGTTCGTCTTGAGCGTGTTCCAGCTCGTAAGCTCCAGTTCCCACTCCTCCGGAAGCAGGCTCAGGTCTGCCGCCTGGCTTACGGCCGGAATAAGGTAGTCGCACTCTATTTCGAAGTCGGCCCCCTCTATCTTGACCAGCTGCGGCCTGCCTCCGTCCGGGTCGGGGACCAGTTCGAAGCGGTTGACCTTCAGCTTTTTGAGACGACCGTTCTCATCCTCTATAATCTCCTCTACGGCGGAGTGGAATATGAACTCGACTCCCTCCTCTACGGCTTCGTGGTACTCTTCGTATGTGGTGTTTCTTATGATCGTCTTCTCGTCGCGCCTGTAGAGCATTATCACCTTTTCGGCATTGGCCCTGACTGCACAGCGCACGACATCCATCGATGTAAAACCGCCGCCGACGCACACTACCGTCTTTCCGGTAAGGTCGACCGGCGATCCTATGCGGTACTTCTCCCACAGATTGACCCGATCCAGAAAGCTTATCGCTCCCCAGTAGCCCGGCATATCTTCACGCTCGTTTTTGGCGCGTACCTTTTTGCTGAGCCGGGTCCCGAATGCCAGAAGGGTCGCATCGTACTCTTTCTCGAACCTTCTGAGCATATCGGCATCCACTCTGGTATTGGTGATGAAGTTGGTTCCGACGCTTTTTGCAAGCTCGATATCTTTGTTGTACTTGTCGATCGGCATCCTGTACTCGGGAACACCTACGGCCACCTCTCCGCCCAGAACCGGCAGCTCTTCGTAAACGTCGCAGTCGATTCCCTCCAGCCCAAGATAGTAGGCCGCGGTGATTCCGGCCGGTCCGGCCCCGACTATAGCGACCTTTTTGCCTATCTTCTCCTTTGCAGGCTCGTGCGGATGGAGCCACTCGAAACCGTGATCGGTCTCATAGTCGGCACCGATACGTTTGAGCTCCATGATCGAGATCGGCTCGTCGAGGTTCGAGCGCCGGCACTCATCTTCGCACGGATGCGGACAGACTCGGCCGCATGTATGCGCAAGCGGCATAGTCTGCCTCGTCGCCTTCAGGGAGTCGTCGAACCTTAGATCGCGCACCCCTTCTATATAGGCCGGAATATCTACATGCGTCGGGCAGGCATCCATGCACGGAGCCGTCACCTTGGCTATATAGTCGATACTTTCGAGGTTGTAGTCTTTGCTCGGCTTTTTCTGTTCGATAAGCTCTTTGAAGCTCTCTTCGTAGTACTCCATCATATCCAGAAGGGGTTTGGGGACGGTACGGCCGATTTCGCATTTGGATGTCTCCATCATCGTACGGGAGACCTCTTTGAGGTGTTCGAGATCGCTCATCTCCCCCTCTCCGCGGGCGATCTTGTCCATCAGGTCGTATAGAATACGTCCGCCCCATCGGCCCGGTGCGCACCTTCCGCACGCTTCGGAGTACTTCTGGTATGTAGCGGCATATTCGGTTCCGAGCCTTACGACATCGACCTCTTCATCGAATATCGCGAAGCCGTCCCAACCTATGAACGCCTTGGCGTTGCGGTCCGCCTCATACTGCTCCGGCAGCTTGTACTGCGACTCGACCCACTCGGACTCCGGCTTGCCGCGGTTGTCTATCGACTCACCGCGCCATGTAGAGAAAACCACACGGGCCACTACTTTTTCCTTCTCACCGAAATGGTCCAGTCGACTTCGTTGAACTTCAGGGAGTTGAGCAGTTCGTGCCCGGCCTCCTTGATAAGGTCGGCGCTCTTCTGAACGGGAGTGAAGTCTCCGATCTCGAATAGAAAGATCGCGACTTCGTCCACCTTCGTCCCTGTCTCCAGCAGCTCCATCATCCTGTCGTAAAAGTTGTCGTGCAGATGTCGCAGATCGTAACGTACCATACTCTCCCCCTTACCTGTCTATTTCGCCGAAGACGATATTCGTACTACCTATGATGGTAACGATATCCGCTATATATGTGCCGGGCAGCAGATCCTGCAAAATACCGCAATGCCAGAAGCTGGGTGCTCTCATCTTGAGCCTGTAAGGATACGGTTCGCCCTGCGAATTTATATAGAAGCCGAGCTCACCTTTGGGGCTTTCTGTCGGCACATAGACTTCGCCTACGGGCGGTCGCATACCCTGAGTCACCAGTACGAAGTGCTGCATCAAAGAGTAGTTCTGGGTCATTATATCCTCTTTGGGAGCGGAGATGTACTGGGGCGCATGGGCCATCAGTTCCGGCGGAGTATCGTCATACATCGCGATCAGTTGCTGAATGATACGCACAGACTGACGCATCTCTTCCATATAGAGCTTATAGCGGCCGTAGCTGTCGCACGCATCCGTTACGGGTATGTCGAATTCGAGCTCGTCGTAGAGTTCGTACGGCTCCTCTTTCCTGATGTCGTATTCGATGCCGCTACCTCTAAGCATGATGCCGGTACATCCCCAGCTCTTGGCCATCTCGGGTGGTATCACCCCGACACCCTCGAGACGCATTCGCCAGATTCTGTTTTCGGTAAGAAGATCTTCGTAATCTTTTATGTTTCCGGGGAGTTCGTTTACGAATTTGGCCAGCGCGCCGAGCCACCCTTCGGGAAGATCGAGCGGAACGCCTCCTATACGTACGGCAGAGTGGGTGAGGCGCGCCCCGCAGTAGTCCTCCATAAGATCCATCGCGAACTCGCGCTCCCTGAAGCAGTAGAGAAATACACTCATAGCCCCCACGTCCAGAGCGTGGGTCGCAAGCCAGAAGAGGTGCGAGATGATTCTATTCAGCTCAAGCAGTATCGTGCGGATCACCTGTGCGCGTCTCGGCACTTCGAGCCCTATCAGCCTCTCGACCGCGAGTGCGAAGCCGTAGTTGTTCGCCGTCGCGGCGATATAGTCCATCCGGTCGGTCGTCGGCAGGAACTCGTTGTAGATCATGTTCTCGGCCATCTTCTCCATACCGCGATGAAGATAGCCGATATCGGGAACGGCCCTGACCACCTGCTCTCCGTCGAGCTCCAGTATCAGCCTGAGCTGACCGTGGGCCGAGGGGTGCTGCGGTCCGAAGTTGATAACCATATGGTTGTCGTCACGTTCGAACTCGAGGTTCTCGAAAAACGGTCTTAGTCTGTTGGTCTGTTGCATCCGCGTCCCCCTACTTTCTTCGCTCTAACACTTTTGATCTCTCGGGAGAGAACTTCTCTATAAGGAAGACTCCCTCTTCCTCCTGGTAACGCACGGGAGTCTCTTCGGCTTTTTCGGCCTCTTCGGCAGGCGCGCCCCTGGGCACTTCGTGTCCGAGTCTCGCGAAACGCTCCGTATCGTAACGGTCTATGCGTGCGGGATCCCGGTTTTCGGGCCCGATTATATCCCTGGCCTCTTTTCCGAATATCTTGTCGACCTCATACCACTGGGCGAACTCGTCTCCTTCGAGCGGATAGGTTTTTCTAAGGGGGTGCCCCTCCCAGTCGTCCGGCATGATGAGCCTCTTCATATAGGGGTGGTTGTTCACCTTCACACCCATAAGATCCCACATCTCGCGCTCCGCCCAGTCCGCACTTCTAAAGAGCGGGTTGACGCTCTCTACCGCCTGGTTCTCTTCGACGAAACATTTGACCCGGATCCGCTTCGCGGTATTTAGGTTCAGAAGCTGGTAGAATACTTCGAAGCCGCCGCGCTCGGCAAGGAAGTCGACCGCACTCATCTCGGAGAGCATCTCGTACCATCTCTGCTCTTTAAGCACCTTCAGCGCTTCGAAATTCTCTTCCGGGTTTATGTGGATCACCAACTGTCCTCTCTGGATATAGGCTTTGAGCACCTTACAGCACGCCTTTACCGCCGCCAGATCCTCGGCATAGACCCCCTCTTCGGGCACCGGCTCTTCGGGTACCCGCGGTGCGACCCAGAAGCGGTCGGTGTAGTAGGCTTTTGCCTGAACGTTGTCTTTAGGAGTATACGGTCTCATCATACCAGCCTTTTGGGTTTTTGAGATTTGTTTGCCGATTCACGGCGAATCTTCTGCTGAAGAAGCATTACCGCGTACTGAAGCGTCTCAGGTCTGGGCGCACATCCGGGCAGATAGAGATCCACCGGTATGACGCGGTCGACACCCTGAACGGTAGCGTACGTATTGAACATGCCTCCCGTATTGGCGCAGCTTCCCATCGATATGACCCATTTGGGCTCCGTCATCTGGTCATAAAGACGCCTGATGAACTCGGCATGCTTTTTGGTCAGCGTGCCGGCCACGATCATTAGGTCCGCCTGGCGCGGAGACGCCCGGAATATGGTCCCGAACCGGTCGAAGTCGTAGCGGCTGGCACCCGATGCCATCATCTCGATCGCACAGCAGGCCAATCCGTACGTAAGAGCCCAGACCGAGTTGCTGCGGCCCCAGTTCAGGATTTTGTCGACAGTGGTAAGCGCGACGGGCAGGCCGCCGCTTTGGGTGTAGTTTACTTGATGCTGTGCCATTCAAGCGCTCCTTTCTTCCAAGCATATATAAATCCGATCGCAAGCAGCAGTATAAAGAGGATCATCTCCGCGAAACCGAACCATCCGAGCACTTTGAAATCTATGGCCCAGGGAAACATGAATATGATTTCGATATCGAAGAGGATAAAGAGCAGTGCAAAGAGATAGAACTGCGTAGAGATTGTGTTCGGCTGCTTCGTAACCTCGGGCCCGCACTCGTATATGGTGAGTTTGAGCTTTTCGGTATCGAGCCTGGCCAGCTTGCGGCTGACGAATCGTGCCGCAAAGAGTGTCGCACCGAAAGCGGCGAAAGTTATCACCAGTAGCATAAAGGCGCCGAAATATGGATGATCCGCGACCATATGTGTCATCAAAAACCCCTTTGTTAAAGCCTGTTAAGGCTTCGTTTAGTCTCTAAAAACCAATGTTAGGGTAGTTTATCAAATAAACTTTAAATAAAAATTGTACGGTTAGAAGAATTATTGATAGGAGAGAATATGTTTCGCATGGAAACACGAAGCGGCATCAGAGTTCACCCTCTTCGGCGAAGCTGAACCAGCTATCTTCGGTTATTATCACGTGATCGATGAGCTCTATGCCTATTATCGAGGCCGCATCCTTGATACGGCGGGTGACGCGGCGGTCTTCGGAGCTGGGGAAGCAGTTTCCGCTCGGGTGGTTGTGGGCCATGATGATACCCGCTGCACGGTCGGCGATAGCGTCGGCGAAGAGCTCCCGCGGATGGACGAGGCTCTGATTCAGGGTTCCTACCGTCACGACGCGCCTCTCTATCATGTGCCCCGCGCCGTCGAGCGTGATGGAGAGTAGATGCTCCTGCCTCCTGTCGGCATAGCCGCGAAGCTCTCGCCAGACATCCTCGGCGCAGGTGATCTTCGAGTTTCTCTTTATCAGATGGCGGCGACTCAGCTCTATGGCGGCGAGTATCTGCATCGACTTTGCCGGACCGAGCCCCTGAACAGTCGTTAACTTGTCGAGAGAAAGCCCTTCAAAATCGGCCTCGAGAATCCTTTCCACCTCTTTCGAGATCCTTATGACATCTCTCTCTTTCGTTCCGCTTCCGATAAGTACTGCTATCAACTCGTAGTTTTTAAGAGCCGCCGGTCCCTTCGTCTTCAGCTTCTCCCTCGGCCGATCCTTTTCATAGAGCTCCGCTACCCGCTTCATTTCGACTATCCGTTCAGAAATCCCATAGATCTGCTTTCGCCTTCGAAGCTGCCGCCCTGCTCTTTTTTGATTTCTCGTATGAAATCCTCCACCCTAAATAGCGGCTCATCATTTACGGCAACGCTGTATGCGGTGTTTTTGATTATCAGGTTTATCTGGCCGCCGGTAAGGTCGAACTCCGCCAGCTTCTCTATGTCGAAACCCTTTTCGTAGGGGGCGTTTTCGGGAAGCATCTTCTTCCAGAGCTCCATTCGCTGCTCACGGTTCGGTTTTTTGAAGGAGATCTTGTAGTTGAAGCGTCTCGAAAATGCGCTGTCGAGATTCTCGATAAGATTGGTAGTCGCTACAAGAATACCCTCGAACCGCTCTATCTGCTCCAGAAAGATGTTCTGCATCTGGTTGTGCATCTTCTCCGCGCTGTTGCCGGGACCGGTACTCCTGCTGCTTAGAAACTGATCCGCTTCGTTCAGAAGCAGCACCGGCTCGCTTTTCGATTTTTCGGCAAGCTCTTTGAAGGTATCGAAAATCTTTCTTACATTCTTTTCGCTCTCGCCCACATACATCGAGAGTATCTTGGAGCAGTCGAAGCTCAAAACCTGTCTCTTCATCGATTTGGCCAAAGAGAGAGCGGTCATCGTCTTTCCCGTTCCTGGAGGACCGTAAAATATGATTCTCGCATCTATATTTTTGGCTTTGGGGCGAATACCCCACTCCTTCAGCCTCGATGCGACCCTTCTGTCCATCTGCTTCAGCAGGGAGTTTAGAATCTCGCGCGTCTGCGGGTGGAGCACCACATCCTCCAGCGAGGTTTTGGGGTCTATCAGATCGAAAATATCCTGCTCTTTGACGAGCATATCGAGCTTGAGCTTTGTACGCTTTTTCTTCTTCTGCGGGTGTATGATGTCGTGAAGCACCTCCTCGTTTATGAAAAAGGAGCGGGTGATTCCCCCGAACGGGTTTAGCATCTCGTCGTAGTCGATTATCTCTTCACTCACCAGCTTCGCGCCCTCTTCGAGAAGTGCGCGGTTCTTGAAGCGGTCGTACTCGTCGTAACTTACAATATCTATCAAGGTGTTCATGTCGCGGAGGTTTCCCTCGCCTCCGGCATACTCCTCTTTCAGAAGGGCCAGGAAGATTATCTGCTCTTTCGCGTCTAACCCTCTCTCCTTGAAAAACTCCTCTACGACAATGGGCTCTTCTGTAACGGCGACACGCTCCTGAATCCTCTTCTCCAGAAGTCCGAGCTTGTTCTGTAGGCGGCTCGTACCCGCCGAGCCGCCCGAATGCCCATGCCTGGGAGCACCCATCTTCGAATATAGGTCGATACGCAGGAACTGATCCTGCAGATACTCCAGATGATCCGTATAGGGGGTGACCTCCGGCAGCATAAGATCTAGATTTCCGTTTTCAAGAAGCTTCAAAAGCGCGACACTGGGGCTTACATCCGCGTGCAGAATCTCCAGCATCGAAAGCTCTCCGAGCTTGATTGAGTGCAAACCGTTCTGCACAAGCCATCCGAGCTCAAAAAGGGTTCGGATTTTCCCAAGATGGCGGACGTAGCCGTAAGGCTCGTCGCCGTATAGTTCGCTGAGCATCTCTACAACAGCGCTCTCTTCGCTTCCTTCCACATACCGCCTTACTGCGATCTGAAGAATTTTCGCCTCATCGGGCGAACACTTAAGGTGCTCGAAAACATGGCAATTCTGCGGATTTTCCGTTTGTATAAACTCTAGGAGGTATCTCATACGGGCATAATACACGAAGGGTATGGGGATGTCAAGGGAGTATCAACCACTCATCTCTCTTTTGATCTGCTCTTTTAAAAGACGCTTCAAAACCTTTCCGGTCGCATTCTTGGGCAGTTCGCCTATAACACGAATCTCTCGCGGTATTTTGAAGTTGGCAAGCTTCTCTTTCAGAAACATTTTAAGTCTCTTGACATCTACATTTTCACCCTCCTCCGGCTCTACGAAGGCGACCGGAACCTCGCCCGATTTTTCGTCCGGCACTCCCACTACGGCCGAAGCTTTCACTCCGTCGAAACCGTTTATCACCTCTTCGATCTCTCTCGGATAGATGTTGATTCCCCTCGAGATTATAAGATCCTTTTTGCGGTCGACTATAAAGAGAAAACCCTCTTCGTCGAGATACCCCATATCTCCCGTTAGCAGCCATCCGTTCACGATTGTCTCCTCTGTGGCTGTCGGGCGGTTAAGGTACCCCTGCATCACGTTGTCACCTTTTACGATGATTTCGCCGATCTCCCCCGCCGGAAGCTCAAGCATATTTTCGTCCACGATCTTTATCTCCACTCCCGGAATTGCGGGACCGACGGAGAGAGGCTTCTGCTTCCAGGGCGGATTTACGGAGACCACCGGTGAACACTCGCTGAGGCCATACCCTTCCAGCAGCTTCGCGCGCCTGAACTTGGAGGTAAACCTCTTTATCGTCGCTTCACTCAACGGTGCGGCGCCACTTACGAAATAGCGAATCTTTTGAAACCACATGAAGTACCACGGAAGCTTTGCGCGGCTGAGTGCGTTGTATACATCGGGAACCCCCACGAACATCGTTACCCGCTTGAAGA
>WGAW01000150.1 GCA_015494675.1 Hydrogenimonas sp.
GGTGTGGGAGTGGAAGCCGATTTCACCATGTTTCATAGCCTCTTCTATCTGCTCCCAGCTCATATAGTCTCTGTATCCCGCTTCCGTAGCGCCTGTGTAGACGAAAAGGGTAAAGGGGTATTCGTACTCTTTGAAGAGCGCGAGAGCGTTGTCGTAGAAACTTTTGAAGCTGTCGTCTATCGTAAGTACTACCCAGCTGTCCGGTATGTTTTTACCGTTTTGGAGCGCTTCAACAAGGCGGCTGAGAGGTATCACCTCATAGCCGTTCTTTTTGAAATAGTCGAACTGTTTTTTCAAAACATCTATAGAGGTGTCTGTGGAGGGGTAGCGGGTGTCGCCGAAGCGGTGGTAGACGAAGATGTGGGCGTCGGCCAGCAGGGTTACGGCCAGAAGCCACAGCCCCAGAAGCGGACGCATTACTTTTCCGCAGGAGCCTGCGGTGCGGCCGGAGCGGAAGGAGTTACCGGCAGGGCCGGTGCGGACGGAACTGTACCGCTATGGGTCTTGATGGTGTCTACGACAGACTCGTTATGGGTTTTGTTATATAGATACCCGAGGAAGATGGTATTTAAAACGAAAATGATACCGACGGTAAAAGTGGCCTTTACGAGAAAACCGGCCGGCCCTTTGGCCCCGAAAACGGATTCGTTGGAGCCGCTGTAGGCTCCCAGCCCTATGGAGGAGCTCTTTTGAAGTAGTACGAGAACGGTCAAAATGAGCGTCAAAACGATCTGTGTAACAAACAGTACGGTTACCATTTTATGAAATCCTTCTTTAATCGATGCGCCGAAAAACGGTTTTCGCGATGTGCGGCGACTTATGTTCAGCAAACTCTATTGGAAGTTTGGGGATAATTAGCGCGATATTATATCCAAATTGAAAGTCAATATGCAACCACATAGAGAGTTTCGGCGTTTTGCCGCCGATTACGGACGCTACAGCCTTATACAGGAGCGTGTCGCAAAGGCGCTTGCTTCCAAAATTGAAAGACCGTATGGGAAGATCGTAGATCTCGGGTGCGGCAGCGGGGGCTTCTTCAGGGCGTATGAACATCCGTTCACAAAGTATTGTGCGGTCGATCTCGCCCCGCAGATGCTCTCTCTGCACCCCGGCGGTGAGGGGGTTGAGAAACTCAGGGCGGATTTTGATGATCCGCGGCTCTACGGCAGGCTTAAGGAGGAGGGTTTCGACCTGCTGGTCTCTTCGTCGGCTCTGCAGTGGAGCAGAGATCTCGATTTGACGCTGCGGCGTATAGCCTCGCTCGGTCTGCCGGTAGCGCTGGCCATTTTCACCTCCGGAACATTCGCGTCTTTGCACCGTGCGGCCGGAACACTCTCACCTATAAGAAGCAAAGAGGCGACCGTAGCCGCGATAGAGAGAAATTTCGATGCAAAAATCGATATTTTAAGATATGAACTATATTTCAGCGACAGGCTCTCGATGCTGCGTTATATCAAGCGCAGCGGGGTGAGCGGCGGGAAGCGGCAGCTAACCTTCACCCAGACAAAAAAGATTCTGCAGGAGTACACTCTCCCGTATCTCGAATTTGAAGTAGTAAGGGCCGTCACGGCACTATAGTGCCGCATCCGATCTGTTTAAAAGAGATCTGATACCTCAAAAATGGTATTATCTGTAAAAATCTTGAAAACCAAAAGCGAATATTATGGAAGAATGGAAAAAGGATCTTAAGAAAATTGTTCTGATCAACTCCCATACGCGCAACAAAAAGGGGGTGGACAGAGTGGGGGATCTCTTCGCCGAATGGCTTGGAGAGATCGGCTTTGAGGTGAAGAGGTACGAGAGGGAGCTTATAGGCGACCATCTTCTATTCGTTTCGCCGAAAACCGGAAAGAGAGAGAAGATTCTGCTCCTTGGGCACCTCGACACTGTATTTCACCCCGGCTCGTTCGAGGGTTTCGAAGAGGACGAGGAGTGGGTGTACGGTCCGGGTGTGTGCGACATGAAGGGGGGCAACATCGTAGCCCTGGAAGCGCTTCGCGCAATTCATGAGAAGTTTTCGAAAATCGAGGATATCGACTTTCTTCTTGTCAGCGACGAAGAGACGGGAAGCGACGACTCCAGGCAGCTTACCCGCGAACTTGCCGTCGGCTACGACAAATGTTTCGTATTCGAAGCCGCCGGTCCCGATATGGAGGTGGTCGTGGGGCGAAAAGGGATAGGAACCTTCGAGATCGCGATAGAGGGAAAGGGCGCTCATGCCGGTACCTCTTACGACAAAGGGTGTGATGCTAACCTTGAAGCGGCGCTGAAGCTTCAAAAACTTACGGCCCTGACGGACCTTCAAAAGGGGTCGACGGTAAATGTGGGCAGAATCGAAGGAGGTGTGGGCGCAAATACGGTAAGCCCCCACGCAAAACTGCTGCTGGAGCTCAGGTATGCCGACAACAGGGAGCGCGAGAGGCTTCTGTGCGGACTGGAAGATATTGCGGCCGAATCTTTTGTGAAGGGTACCTCATCGAGACTCGGCGGCTCCATCCAGCGTGATGTGATGGAGCCCAACGCATGGCAGAAGGAACTGGTCGAAGCGATGGGCGAGATTGCCGGCATGAAGATCGGAACCGAAATGCGCGGAGGTGTAAGCGATGCCAATATCGTAGCCGCCGCCGGAGTGGTTACGCTCGACGGTCTGGGCCCGTACGGAGACGGCGACCATACCGTAAGGGAGAGGGCGCTGAAAAGGAGTTTCGAAGAGCGTATAGAGCTTATGACCAGGGTCCTGGCCCATCACCAGGAGAGAGGAGCGATCTGTGGGTAAGAAGAGGCGTGTAGGTATCTGGATGTACCAAAACGGGGGCGGCGA
>WGAW01000151.1 GCA_015494675.1 Hydrogenimonas sp.
TGCTCTTAAAATTGAAACTCCACTGCCTCATTCCATACCTCTCGATTCCGTTTCAAGCGTAAAACTGAGCCGCCCGCCAACTCCTATCTGAGTCTGACCCTGACAGATTTTTCGTGTGCGGTGAGCCCCTCTGTTTTCGCAAGCAGCGCACACTCTTTCCCTATAGCGTTGATACCCTCTTCGCTCATAGATATTATAGACGATTTTTTCATGAAGTTTTCCGTACTCAGCGGAGAGTAGAACTTCGCCGTTCCTCCTGTAGGAAGCGTATGGTTGGGCCCGGCCATATAGTCGCCTATCGGTTCCGGCGTAAACGGCCCCAGGAAAATGGCGCCGGCATGTTTTATTTTCGGAAGCAGTTCGAAAGGATTCGTCGTAACCACCTCTAGGTGCTCGGGCGCGATACGGTTCATAAGCTCTACCGCCTCTTCCATGCTCTGCGTTACTATTATCGCACCCCTCTCCTCTATCGATTTGCGCGCGATCAACTCACGCTCAAGCTTGCCGAGCTCTATATAGAGGGTCTCACGAACAGCCTTTGCCAACTCTTCGGACGCGGTTACGAGTATTGAGCTGGCCATCTCGTCATGCTCCGCCTGGGAGAGAAGATCGATCGCCAGATACTCCGGAATCGCCGATTCATCCGCAAGAATCCCTATCTCGCTGGGACCGGCTATCATATCTATATTCACATCTCCGTAGACCATCTTTTTCGCAGTTGCGACGAAGATATTTCCCGGACCGGTTATCACATCCACTTTAGGAACGCTCTGCGTACCGTAAGCCATTGCCGCTACGGCACTCGCGCCGCCCACTTTAAACATCTTCTTTATGCCGCAAAGGTGTGCCGCCGCAAGCAGAAGATGGTTTATGCCGTTTTCGGGAGCCGGAGTAGTTACGACAATCTCCTCCACCCCGGCGACGATAGCGGGTATCGCGTTCATCAGCAGTGAGCTCGGATAAGCCGCTTTTCCGCCCGGAATATAGAGCCCCGCCCTCTCCACGGGCGTAACTTTCTGCCCAAGTATGTTTCCTGCACTGTCGAAATCTAACCAGCTTTTCGGTATCTGCTTTTCATGATACTCTTTTATACGGTCATACGCCAGGTGAAGCGCACTCTTCAATTCCGCATCCAGCTCTTCATAAGCCCTTTTCATATCGGCCGTATCCACCTTCAGATCCGATCCGCAGGAGGGTTTCCAGCCGTCGAACCTCTCTATATGCCTTATTAACGCCCCGTCGCCTTCACTTCTGATCTCTTTTATAATGTCGCCGACGATAGTCGAAACCTGCTCCATGTCCATCGCACCGCGGCCGAGCAGTTCATCGAATCTCTCTGCAAAATCGTCGTCACAGCTTCTGATTATAACCATAACACTCCCTTTCGGATTCATATCGGTAATATTGTATTTAAACTATTATTTAAGTATGCTTTTGTATACTTTCATTCCCGCTCACGCGGACGTGGCGGAATTGGTAGACGCGCTAGATTCAGGTTCTAGTGGGCATTAGCCCGTGGAGGTTCAAGTCCTCTCGTCCGCACCACACTCACATAAGAAAATCAACTTTTCCGGCAGTGTTGTCCCAAGCTCCGCAGACGGTTCGCTTCAGCTCACAACGTCTTTGGGGAAACGGCTACAGATGCAAAGCAGTTTGTATCAGCTTCACGCAGTCTCGTGATCATACCCTGTATCTATCTACAACAAATTGAGTATAATAAATTCTACTGCATACAGCTGAAAGTTCAAACAGAGAGCAAAAATTCGCCTCTTTTGAAGTCGGGAGATTCATGTTCAAACTCTTTTTCGTCTCTTTGCTTCTGCTAACGGGCAGCTTTTCGGCCGCATCGCAGGATTTCAACGACTCTGAAGGCCTCGAGAGCGTACACGATACCATCAGCGAGTGGATATACCGTACATCCAACCGCATAGATATCTTCTTTTCCGGCAACAGTGAAGAGGTCTCACCGAAAAGCTCTACATACCTCGACACATCGTTCGACGCATATGCGGAGACATACAGATCTTCCAAATACAGATACAACATATCACTGAGACTGCATCTTCCCAGAACCCAAAAAAAACTCAATCTCATGCTCGAAGATTTCAAGAAGACATCATCGGTAGACCTTCTGCAGAGCGCATCCCCGCAAAATTCGGTGACAAACAACGACTATCTTCTCGAGATTCAGTACCGTCAGCAGGAGTCGAAATATACACGCATAGGATATGGCGGGGGCATACGTTTCAGAAGCTTCAGACCCGACCCCTACGTCTCTTTGTATCTTAGCCGATCTCTATATTTTTCGAGAGAGTGGGAGCTTCTTTTACGCAACAAAACGCACTATTTCGCAGATTACAAACTGGACAACTCAGCTGAAATAGCTCTTATAAAGATAATCAGTGAAGAACTTCGATTCTCGTTCCGTAACATATACCGTTTTATAGAGCATGAGAATTATAGAAACGAGATTGTGAACACTCTCGCCTTGGAGCGGTTCATCACCCCCAAAAAGGGACTCGGCTACTTCTTCTCCGCTTACAGCAGCGGCGATACCGACTCCGTTTTCAAACTCGGTTATTACTACGTGGGAGTATCGTTCAGGCACTACTATTATCGGGACTGGGCATATTATCAGATAGAGGGCGGAGGTATGCTTAGAGAGAGCAACAATTTCAGCCCCTCGGCAAGGGTGATGTTCAAGATGGGATTTCTTTTCGGCAGACCGGATAGACTCGGCAAAAAGTTCAGGTAGCGCTTTTAAACTACCTCTTTTTGACACTGTCAGAGAGAAGTACGCCGATCCACTTCGTCGATTCGGAGGTTTCGAGGGCGAATTTAACGATCATCGTAAGAGGCACCGCCAGAAGCATACCCACCTTTCCGAAAACCCACCCCCAAAAGACCAATGACAAAAAGACAACCAGTTCGGAGAGCTCCAAACCTTTTCCCATAAGTTTCGGCTCCAGAATGTTTCCGATTACGGTATTTATGACAAGAAACCAGCCCGCTACCCAGATAGCGTCCGCGAAACCGTGCGTGGCAAGCGCTATCAAAACCGGGGGAACCGCCGCTATTATAGAGCCGATTACAGGAATGAAATTCAGGACAAATCCGCCCACACCCCACAAAATCGGGTACGGAATATCGAACCAGTATAGAACGGCTATAATCCAGATTCCGGTCAATGCACTCGTGACGGCCTTTAGAGTGAAGTAGTGGTTCAATCTTTCGGCAAACGCGTCTATCCTATCGGCAAACCCGGAGGCTCCGCTCTTTTCGATATATGCGATCTTCTCCTTTATATGAAAAGACTCTATCAGCATAAACAGTACCGTAAAGAAGATCAGAAACGAATTGGAGAGGATGGCGGTGCTGTTTTTAAGCAGCGAAAGAGTAAAAGAGAAGACTTTCTGGGGTTGAAGGAACTCGAAAAAGGCCTCTTTGTCTATAGTGATGCCCCAATCGTGCAGCTGAACGAGCCACTTTTGCAGATTCAGCATCATCGCCTGCTGCCAGCTCTCGGATTTGGCGAACAGATCGGCGATGTGTGTGCTTATCAAACCCGTAAGCGAGATAAAAAGAGCGAGCATAAAAACTATTATCAGTATGAAAGCGACAGGTTTGGGAACACCCTTTTTCATAAGAAAGTGCAGCGGAGGTGAGAGCAGAAGCGCTATGAAGACAGAGAGCATGAAAGGAACGATCAGAGGGGCGGCCGCCTTTATCCCGGCGATGAAGATCACCAGAGCCGCCAGCACCACGACAGTCCTGTATATGGAGGGTGCGCCCATCGCATTGCTCCTTATAGCTAAAAGAGCACCCCTAAGGGGGGCCCTTTAGCAATCAGTTGAATATAGAGATCAAAACGCCGGCGGCGACTGCGGATCCGATAACACCGGCGACATTGGGGCCCATTGCATGCATCAGCAGAATATTGCCCGGTTTTTCGTCCATTCCCACCTTGTTTACGACCCTTGCAGCCATGGGAACGGCAGAGACGCCGGCTGCACCTATCAGCGGATTGATAGGTTCGGAAGAGAGTCTGTTCATCAATTTTGCCATAAGAACTCCGGCTGCCGTACCCACCGCAAAAGCGACAAGACCTAGAATAAGGATGCCCAGCGTATCGCCTACCAGGAACTTCTCGGCAGCCAGCTTCGAGCCGACGCCCAGGCCGAGAAGTATTGTGACGATGTTTATAAGAGCATTTTGCATTGTATCGCTAAGTCGATCTACGACCCCCGACTCTTTAGCGAAGTTACCGAATGCGAACGCACCTATCAGCGGAGTGGACTCGGGCAGCAGCAGTATGCTGAGGCCGAGAACTATCAGCGGAAGGAAGAGCTTTTCGAGCCTGTGAACCTTGCGCTGCTGCTTCATAACGATCACCCGCTCCTCCTTGCTCGTCAAAGCTTTCATGATGGGAGGCTGTATGACAGGAACGAGCGCCATATAGGAGTAGGCCGCCACCGCGATCGCTCCGAGCAGATCGGGTGCGAGCTTCGTGGCTATGAATATCGATGTAGGCCCGTCGGCGCCTCCGATTATCGAGATCGCCGCACAATCTTGAAGCGAGAAGTCGAATAGCGGAGTAAACTGGCTAAGTGCCGCCGCCCCGACAAGCGTACCGAATATGCCGAACTGTGCCGCACCGCCCAGAAGCGCCGTTTTCGGGTTTGCGAGCATCGGGCCGAAGTCGGTCATCGCACCCACCCCCATGAAGATCAGCAGAGGGAAAAACTCGTTCGCTATACCGGCATTGTATATGACCCCCAGAAACCCATGGTCAGAGGTCATGTTGGCCATAGGTATGTTGGCAAGCAGCCCGCCGAAACCAATGGGGATCAGGAGTAGCGGTTCGAACCCCTTGGCTATAGCGAGATAGAATAGGACGAGTGCTATACCTATCATTATTATCCGGCCCCAGCTTTGGTGGAACTTGCTAACCTCTTCCCCCTCTCCGTTAACCACACCCTCTTTAGGATTGGTAAATGCGTATATGCCTGTCGTTTTGTAAAAAGAGGAGAGCAACTGCCACATGCCTTTGTCGTGGCTTTCAGAATGGGCCGCCTCCATACTCTTCTCTACGGCCGCAGCCGCCGGCTGGTGCTCATCGGCAGATACCTGGGTCGTGAAAAGTGTGAAAAAGAGCAGCAGCGCTGCAACCAAACTTCTTTTCATCGCTCTATCCTTACTCTACGAGCGCCAGAACCTGACCCTCTTGTACAGCCTGGTTTGTCGCAACGTTGATCTTCGCTATCGTGCCGCTTTTCGGAGAGGGAACATCTATCTCCATCTTCATCGCTTCGAGAATCATTATGACCTCGCCCTCTTCCACGCTGTCACCCGGGTTCTTGATGATTTTCCAGACATTTCCGGGAACCTGGGCCGTAACTTCCGTCATGCCCGGTGCGTTCTCAGCCGGCACTTCGGCTTCCGGAGCAGGCTGCGGAGCCGCAGCCGCCTCTTTGACTACGATTTCGCCTTCACCTTCGGCCACCTCTACCTTGAACTTCTCTCCGTTTACAACGACTGTGTAGACACCGGTTGCGTTACTCATCGATCCACCTTCCTCTTTTCTGTTTTCTTCTTGATCTTTTTTGCGAACCATCAGCGGTGATTCGCCTTTTAAGAATGCTATGCCCTTCTTGTCGCAGGCTGCCGCTATGAAGATGTTCTCTTCGGTCGCTTCGAGCCCCTCATCTTCGAGCAGTTTCGTCCAGTAGGCGATAGACTTCGTCTCGTCGCGGTCGGCTATATCGAGCGGGTTCTCTTTGGTGGGCTCGAGTTTGAGCTGCTCCGCCGCTATCTTCACCACTTCGGGATCCGGCTCGGCCGGAGTCTTTCCGAAGTATCCCAGAACCATCCTTCCATATCCGGGCGCTATCTTTTTCCACGGCCCGAACATGACGTTGTTGAAGGCCTGCTGCCAGTAAAACTGAGAAACTGGAGTAACGGAGGTTCCGTAGCCGCCCTTTTCGACGACCTCCTGCATAGCCCTTATGACTTCGGGATACTTGTGAAGGATACCGCTGTCTCTCATCATCTGGGTATTGGCCGTCAAAGCTCCTCCCGGCATCGGCGAGAAGGGAATCAGCGGCGATACCTGTGTCGCTTCAGGCGGAATGAAGTAGTCTTTGAGACAATCCTGCAGAACCTCTTCGTAGGCAAGAACCTTCTCCAGTTCAAGGCCGCCGAGGTCGTAGTCGCCGTTTTTGGTCGCGTGCAGCATAGTCAGAATGTCGGGCTGACTCGTACCGCCGCTTACAGGATGCGCGGCCATGTCGATCCCGTCGACTCCCGCTTCGAGGGCGGCGAGGTAGCACGCCACACTCACGCCGGCCGTCTCATGGGTATGGAGGCGCAGATGCGTCCCCTCGGGCAGAAGCTTTCTGGCCATCTTTATCGTCTCGTACACCTTGTTCGGGTTGGATGTTCCGCTGGCGTCTTTGAAACAGACGCTGTCGAACTCCAGTCCGGAGTCGAGAATGTTACGCAGAACCTTCTCGTAAAAGGGTGCGTCGTGCGCCCCGTGACATCCGGGGGGAAGGTCCATTATCGTCACGACCACCTCGTGCTTGAGACCGTGCTTTTTGATGCACTCCGCACTGTATGCGAGATTGTCCACATCGTTGAGTGCATCGAAGTTCCGTATGGTCGTAGTGCCGTGCTTTTTGAAGAGTTTGGCGTGCAGGTCTATCATCTCCCTGCTGCCGGTATCGAGCATGACCGTGTTGATACCCCTGGCCAGGGTCTGCAGGTTGGCCTCGGGCCCTACAGTCTCCCTGAACTTGTCCATCATATCGAAGGCGTTCTCCCGCAGATAGAAAAAGAGGCTCTGAAAACGGGCGCCGCCGCCGAATTCGAAATGGGTGATTCCCGCCTCTTTGGCCGCTTCGACCGCAGGAAGGAAATCCTCCATCAGTACACGGCCTCCGAAGACCGACTGGAAACCGTCCCTGAAGGTGGTGTCCATCACATCGATATACTTCTTCTTTTTTGCCATTTGATTCCTTTGATTGACCGTTATTTGCGGAGATTTTTGTGGTGTTGTATGGCGGCTATCGCGGCTGCGACCTTCTTCTTCTCCACTCCGGCCGTCTTACCGCCTTTGCCGGCAGGTTTTTCCGGGAAATATCTCCCTATCATTTTGGCCTGAAACTGTAGAACCAGAACCATAATATAGAGAAAGACGAATACGATTCCCATTCCGAGAATCATATATTTGAAGCTCTCGGCTACCATGTTTTCCATTTGTCCACCTTGTTGCAGTATGGGCTAATTTTAAAACAGTTTAACTTTTAAAAGATTGAATATCACTAAAAAAAGGGATAGTTTGGAGCGAAAGCTACTTTATGCCCCGATAGCTGTATTGCCGCAGTTGTGAAACGTTGCCGCTCACCCCGCCGCTGTGAACGTACAGCACCGGCTTCGGAAGCGTATCGTAAGCTCTTTGAAGCTCCAGCCACATCTTCGGAGCGTAAATGAGGTCGAACTCTATGCCGCCTCTTTTTAGGCTCTTCCAGGTTTTCAGAAACAGCGGATGCGGTTTCGCAAACGGATGTTTGCCGAACGAAAAGAGTATCTTCGGCAAAGAAGCGGCGTCGGGCTTCAGCCTCCGCCACTGCGCGACAAGCGTCTCTTCGTCCCCGACTACCGGTGTGGTCAAAACCTCTACACTCTCCGGGAGCGCTTCTCTCAGATAGAGTGCGGTCGTACCGGTTCCGCTCGGAGTCGCGACACTGAATCTTTCATAACCGCTGTTCTGTGCCCACTCGAGAATCTCGGAAGCCAGCAGGGCGACACCCTCTCGCGCGGCGGGGTCGGCCCCTCCCTGGGGTACGAAGAGGTCCTCTCCTACTTCGCCGCGAATATTTTCGATCTCTTCGTAGAAGTTTTGCGGCTCGAGCTGATGCAGTACCATTCCCAGTTCCAGCGCACGCTTGAGGTTGCCGGAGGGGTCTCTTTCAAGCCACTTGGGCAACTTTTTGGCGTAGTAGTGAAACTCCCACCCCTTCATGGCTGCGAGATAGGCTATCGAGAGCATCGCGTTCGACTGCGCGCCGCCGTAACTTACAACCCTTTTTATAGTATTATTCCGGAGTTTGAAGAGTGAGTAGAGTTTTCTGAGTTTGTTACCTGAAAAACGGGGATCTATGAGGTCGTCGCGTTTGACGAAAAAGTCGAGCCCCTCCCACCTGAAGGGCTCGACTTCGGAGGCTCCGTAGGTCAGATCAGTTGCGACCAAGGCAGTTGAGATCTTTGAATGCCTGAATCAGGCGCTCGGCCATAGACTTTTCACCCTCTCTAAGCCACTTTCTGGGGTCGTAGTACTTTTTATTCGGTTTATCTTCCCCTTCCGGGTTTCCTATCTGACCCTGCAGATAGTCGCGGTACTTCTCGACATACCCCCTGACCCCGTCCCAGAATGCCCATTGGGTATCGGTGTCTATATTCATCTTCACGACACCGTAGCTTATGGCATCCCTGATATCTTTGAGCTCGGAGCCGCTGCCGCCGTGGAAGACGAAACTGACCGGTTTCGGGCCTGTCTTGAACTTCTCTTCTATATATTTTTGTGAGTTGTCCAGAATCTCCGGCCTCAGTACCACATTGCCCGGTTTGTATACACCGTGGACATTCCCGAAAGATGCGGCTATCGTAAAGCGTTCGCTCACTTTCGAGAGCTCTTCGTATGCGTAAGCGACCTCTTCCGGCTGCGTATAGAGCAGCTTGTTGTCTACATCGGTATTGTCCACACCGTCCTCTTCTCCGCCCGTTATACCGAGCTCTATCTCCAGGGTCATCCCCATCTTGCTCATGCGCTCGAGGTATGCCTTGCACGTTTCGATATTCTCTTCGATCGGCTCTTCGCTAAGGTCGATCATATGGGAGCTGAAGAGCGGTTTTCCGTATTTGTGGAAGTGGTGTTCACTCGCTTCGAGCAGTGCGTCGATCCACGGCAGAAGCTTCCTGGCCGCATGGTCGGTGTGAATCATGACCGGAACCCCGTAAGCCTCCGCCAGCGTATGGATGTGCTTCGCGCCGCTTATCGCGCCGAGTACCGCACCCTTTTCAGCGTCGAGTCCTTTACCCGCATTGAAGGCGGCCCCGCCGTTACTGAACTGTATTATGATCGGCGAATCCGCTTTTTTGGCAGCCTCCATCGCGGCATTCATCGAGTTGCTGCCCACTACGTTTACCGCCGGAATCGCGAACTCGTTCGCTTTGGCTATCTCGAAAATCTTCTGGACGTCGTCACCGGTGACCACGCCCGGCTGAACCAGATCCAAAATCTTTCTACCACTCATCGACGATTCCTTATTTGATCTCTATTTTCGCTTTGGAGCGGAGCTCTTTGGCTATGGACTGCACCTTCTGCTTGAACTTCTCCATCTTTACGCTCTCTTTTATCCTCTCTTTAACCTCTTCGAAAGGTACCGTCTGCGCGGGCTTTCTCTCTTCTACATATATCACATGGTAGCCGAACTGGGTTTTTACAGGCTTTTCGGTGAACTCACCCGCTTTCAGGGCGAATGCGGCATCGCTGAACGGCTTGACCATCTGCTCCCTCGCGAAGGTTCCCAGATCTCCTCCTCTTGAAGCGCTCGGACCTGTAGATTTCGCTTTCGCAAGCTCTTCAAATTTTGCCTTCAGCTCACTTTTCGGAGTCTTCTTGAGCGTGTCGATAATCTGCTTCGCCTCCGCCTCGGTCTTTACGAGAATATGGCGCGCATGTACCATTTCGGGGCGCATGAACGCGCTTTTGTGCTTCTCGTAGTCTCTTTTCGCCTCCGCATCGGTAACCGTTATCGAGTCGAGCTGCTTTTTCATCCAGACATCGAGAGCCAGTTTTCTCTTTAGCTTTTCGAGCGCATCGAGATACTCGGGGTCTTTCTGTATGCCGCTTTTTATCGCCTTCTCTTCGAGCAGCTCCTGCTCGATAACCTGGTCGAGAACTTTTCTCTTCACATCATCGGGAAGCGCGTCGTAGGTTGTCTGTGCCCCCATCGAATTCAGAACTCTCTGCACCGTCTCTTTGGTTATCCTCTTTCCGTTTACCGTAGCAAGCACATCGGCCGCCGGAACGGATAGTGCCAGGGTAGCGACACCCAGTGTCGCAATTATCAACTTTTTCATCTGTTTCCTTTTTTTAAAATTTTGCTATTTTATCGGAATTAAAATTAACGACGGTAAATCACGCCATATTGTGGTAGACATTCTGCACATCGTCGTCATCTTCGAGTGCATCTATGAGCCTCTCGACCTTTTCCGCCGTCTCGTCGTCCACATCTATCGTATTTGTAGCCACCAGTCCCACGGAACTCTCCAGAATTTCGACACCCGTTTTCTCCACAGCCTGAAGAAGGGTATCGAAATCGGCAGGTTCACTCTCTATAACCAGAACCTCGTCGAACTCTTTTATGTCGGTGGCCCCGTTTTCGAGAGCCGCTTCCATCACCTCGTCATCCTTCTCTCCCCTCGGTACCGTGATGACACCTTTTTTCTCGAACATCCACGAGACGCTGCCGCTCGTTCCAAGGCTCCCTCCCGCTTTCGAGAAGGCGTGTCGAATGTTCGCCACTGTGCGGTTTTTGTTGTCTGTCATCGTCTCGACCATTATCGCCACACCCCCGGGGCCGTAACCTTCGTAGGTGATCTCTTCGTAGTTTACACCCTTGAGGTTGCCTGTGGCTTTGTCGATCGCACGCTGAATGTTCTCCGCGGGCATCGATACCGCGCGTGCACGCTCTATGGCGAGCCTGAGCGCGGCGTTCGTGTCGGGGTCGCCTCCTCCGGCTTTGGCGGCCGTGGTTATGTCACGTACCGCCTTTGTAAAGAGCTTCCCCTTTTTCGCATCCTCTTTGGCTTTTATATGTTTGACTTTGGACCATTTGTTATGACCGGCCATAAGCTCCTCTTCCTTTTAAATTTCCGATTTCGAATCTGTACTGATGTTACGCAAATTCCGGGCAAAGCCCGTAATTTGGCAGGGCCTGACCGGCCCTACAA
>WGAW01000152.1 GCA_015494675.1 Hydrogenimonas sp.
CACTCTCTATGAAACGGCGTATCTTCTCTTTTTCGCTGTGGCCGAAGACACCGTCGACCTTTCCGCTCTCAAAGAGCGACTCCCCCTTCGTATGGGCTCCGCACCCGGTCAGAATGACTCTCGCATTTTCGTTTATGCGCCTCGCCTGGTTAATGTAGCCCCTAACGCCGCTGTCGGCACCGTTTGTGACGGTACATGAGTTCACCACTATTACATCGGCGTCCTCTTCGCTTTGGGCGAGCCTGTAGCTACCGAGCCTCGAGATCATCACCTGGGTATCGAACTGGTTCGTTCTGCACCCGAACGTTTTGAAAAACACCTTTTTCATACAGTAATCGTACTCTCTGTAAGATCCGGAAGAGTCGGTTTCTTTCTTGCGCGCTCAAGGTAGAGCTGCTGTGACGGATATGCTATGGCTATATCATCCTCCTCTTTTATCTGGTCGAGAATATCGGCCGAAATCGTACTTCTTAGTGTCAGTGTGGCGTATGCGTTTGTCATATACCATACGCTTATTCTTATGCCGTTCTCCTCTATGAACGAGTATACCCTCGGCTCTACATTTGTGTTTTTAAGGCTATATTTCGATCTCAACTTGTTTAGCTGTTTTCGGGTTATGTCGGTGTACCCTTTCGCATACTTCTTCGCTGTCTCCCTGGCTATATGCTGAGCCTTCTTGTGGTTCGAGTTGAAGGTGATCGTGAAATCTATCCCGTCCCAGACGGTCTTTAGAGTCGCGTGCGTATAGTTGGCTATCATATCGGTAAAAATGTAGTTGTTCGGTATGAATATGATTCGGCCGGCACGACGGTTGTGCTTGTAGGTCGTCAATGTTATATCTTCGAGCATAGTGATTCGCAAAAGCGAGATATCCAGAACATCGCCCACATACATCTTGCCGTCTTTGTCGACCCGAATGCGATCGCCTACATGTATCGATCCCCCCAGAACTATGACCAGCCAGCCGAGCATACTCATAAACCAGTCCTTCATGGCGATCGCGATACCGGCGGAAGCGAAGCCGAGTACGGTTACGAGATACGAAACGTTCTCAATATAGGCGAAAAGAAGAATGATTATCGCGAGAAAAAAGAATGTGAAGTTTATGATCTTGTTCGCCATATAGAAGCGCTCGTTGTCGGTGATGGTACGTTTGACAAGCCATTTGAAAAGAAGGACAAAAAGAAGGATTATAAGAAGCGCGGCACCGATAGTTCCCGCTTTCTTGGCCTGCTGCATGATCTGGTCGGTAAGGCGCAATCTGATCTCGTCGACCTTCTTTTTATAGACTATCAGAGCTGTCTGGTGAAGAGTGAGGGCATCTTCGGCCTCCGCCACCTCCTTCTCGGTACGCGCCAGTTCCAAAGATGCTTCTTTATCGTTCGGATCGAGCTCCAGAATATCTTTTAGAAGCGTCACTTTACGGTTCAGCAGATCTATGAAGTTTTTAAGTGACTCCACCTCATACTCGAACCTGTTCTGCTGTTCGTCCAGCATCTTCATAAAAGAGAAGGCGCTTATGATCGCTACGGGGTTCGTAACCGACGGGACCTCTTTGACCTCTTTCGGGCGGATCAGGGTTTTGAACGGGTTCGATCTGTAGTCTTTGAGCAGATCCAACTGTTCACGCAGTTTGAGCTTCTGCGCCTCAAGATCCCGTATCGCGGTTCGATAGCGTCTGGCCCCTTTTCTCTTGTATGCCTTGATCTGTCTCTCGATCTTTTTTATCTTCTCTTCCATATCGATATATGCAAGGTGGTTGGCATATACCTTCTGCCATACACTCTCCTGCTCGAGCTTCTGATCAATCCGCTTCATAGACTCTTTGAGTCTCTGAATCTCCGCATCTTTCTGGACCGCACTCGAATTCTGTTCCGCTACGGCATCGGAGATATTCGCTTCACCTTCGGCAAACGAGAGTGTCGCAAAGAGTGCCAGAAGAAAGAGTAGGACCCTCGCTTTCAATCTTCCTTACCCCTTTCAAATCTCTTCAGCACCGAAAGGACGAGCTCTCTATCGGGATTTTCGAGCATCCTGTAACGCCCTATCTCTTCAGGAACTATGAAAGTGATCGTATTGTCACGGCTCTTTTTGTCGAGAAAAAACTGCTCGTAAAAGCGCTCGGCGGACTCAACCGGGTAGTCTACCGGTAGTCCGAAGCGCTTCAGAAGCTTTTTGACACGCTTCGCCTCCTCTTCACTGAAAAAACCCGCCGATATCGCCAGCTCATTCGCCATCACGATCCCTATCGCAACAGCCTCTCCGTGCAGAAGCTTTCCGTATCCGCTGAAGTTCTCTATAACGTGGGCGAAGGTGTGCCCATAGTTCAAAACGGCTCGCACGCCCCTCTCTTTCTCATCCTCGGCCACGACCTTCGCTTTCAGTTCCACCGATCGCCTGATAGCTTCCATTAGATCGGTTCTATCGTCGAGATCGTGCTCTTCGATCCACTCGAAAAACTCTCTGTCGAACATAACCGCCATCTTTATTATCTCGGCCACACCGGCGGCAAACTCCCTTTTCGGAAGAGTTTTGAGCCAGTATGTATCAATATAGACCGCCCGGGGCTGGTGAAACGCTCCTACGAGGTTTTTCCCGAAACGGTTGTTTATGCCGGTCTTCCCTCCGACACTCGCGTCGACCTGCGAAAGAAGAGTCGTCGGAATCTGTATGAAATCGATACCGCGCTGGAATATGCTTGCGGCAAACCCGGTCATATCACCTATGACTCCCCCGCCGAAAGCGACAAGAACCGATTTTCTGTCGAGACGGTGGTCGAATAGCCTCTCGAGAACGAACTCTACACTCTGCATGGTTTTGTACTCTTCACCGTCCGGGACGACGACTATATAAAGCTCTTTCGCATCTATCCGCTCCATAAGCCTCTTTAAGTGCAGACCTGCTATCTTCGGGTTTGTAACGATCGCCGCTTTGGAGTCGATCTTTATTTGCGGCATATCGTCTATCGTTATGGTGTAACCTCTGTCTGCCGACTTCGGTAAGGAGATGGGAATCTTCATTGTTTCGATACCTGTAAAAAATTTCTTATATTTTACTTAATGACTACTTTGAAACTGCTTACTCAATGCCGTTAAGCAGAGCCCGGGCCAAGCCCGAAATTTACCGAAGAGGTGAGATGCCGTACAGCCCCATGCAACTTGAAACCCCGGGTTTTGCAAAATCGGCTACTCAATATCGACCGGAACGAAAAGTTGAGGGTTGTTGGAGAGCTTGAAGTATAGCTTTTCGGCATCCGCACTGAAATAGGAGAGGAGCGGACTCTGTAAAATTTTCCTTGTAAAGGGGAGAACCTGCAAAAAGCTCTCCTCGTGCGAAAGCTCTCTGATCGGATTCCGCTTCTCCTGCCTCACTTCGAGATTTTTGGAGAAAATGTGCGAAAGGTTTTCGTAATGGTTGAGTATGAAACTCTTCTTTTCGAACTCTCCGTCGGGATCGTAATCGAGAAGCTCTATATTTAGATCAAGCTGCGAAGCAACGTCGAAAACCGTAGCCGAAATGAACTCCATACTCTTCTCTTCCGAAAGAATCACGACAACTTTTTTCAGACCGGTAAGAGGGTGGCTGCTCATCTGCAAAACGGGCCTTCTGAGAGAATAGAAGATCGAGCGGAACTCTTTGAGCCTGAAGATATCCCTGCCGCAGATCAGCAGCCCGACATTGTGCTGCTTCATGTCATCGCCGATCAGATCCGACGCCGTCCGCTGGCGGTAGTCTATGAAACAACTCACGAGCTCGTTCTCCCTCTCCATCGACTTGATCTCTTCGAGCAGCTCTATATCGGTCGGGTTCGCCACCCTTACAATCAGCCTTCTGCCTTTGAACCTTTTATGCAGATACTTAACCTGTTCTATGCAGGCCGTTATACATTCGCGTCTCTCTATGATCATGTCGATATATAGATAGAGATTCTCTCCAAAAGGTGCCGGAAACTGTCCAAGTTCCTGCTTTATCGCCTTGAAAACGGACTCCAAAACGGAGGGTTTTCCTACAAGCAACAGCAGATCGTTGGGTTTTATCATCAGTGACGGCTTTGGAAGAACCAGTTTGTTGGAGCGATACAGGGCCACGATTCGCCACTGGTTCTGCTCTATCGTTCCGATATGCCTGTAGACATATGCGCTTCCGAAAGGTACCAGAACCTCCATGATTTCACCCTGCCCGAGCCCGACATTCTGAGCTATAACCGGGACGTTGGGCAAAAAGTCGTACATTCGACTCGCCAGGATCTCGTTGGCGTTTATGTTTATCAGGTTTTCATCATCGAACTCTATATCCCACCTGTTGAAGAAGGTGATGCGTGCATAGGGCCTGTCCCGCCTTATATTCTGATACGCCCCTTCGGCGTCTACCCTGTTCTTCATGATAATGAAGATATCGTCGAACTCCCTCTTGATCAGCATCGATATCTTTATGTAGCTTGTCGGATCGAACTGGTAGCTTATAATGTTGGACGGCAGCTGAGCGGGTAGTATCGACCTCTCGAGCGTGACGACCGTATATTCGTTGGTGCTTATGAAGGTTTCGCTGATACGGTTCAAAAAATGTTTTGCTACAATTCCATCAGCGAGAATCAAAATCTGTTTCATCCGTTCTCCACGCTCCGACGCCTGCCTTGTGACCGCGGCGCATATAGTGCCGCTGCGGTAGATTGGCCGGTTTTAATAAAATATTATACTGAGTAAAGTCAGTATTATAACCAAATTTAGGATCTAATCTATGATTTTCAATATCGACGCGACCGACGGCGCGGCGAGGGCATGTACACTCAAAACCGCGCACTCGACGATAAAGACACCCGTCTTCATGCCTGTAGGCACCAGTGCGACTGTTAAAGCTCTGGATACTGCTGATATGACGGAACACCTAAAAACCGACATCATACTCGCAAACACATACCACCTCTACCTCAAACCCGGCGATACAACGGTGGCGGCCATGGGAAAACTGCACGGGTTTACCGGGTATGGCCGCTCCTTTCTTACGGACAGCGGAGGATTTCAGGCTTTCAGTCTGAGCGAGACGAGCAGAGCCGATGACAACGGCATACTCTTTAAAAGCCATATTGACGGCTCCAAACACTACTTCACCCCATCTAAGGTGCTCGACATACAGTACAACCTCGGCAGCGATATAATGATGATACTCGACGATCTGGTCGCCCTGCCGACAACCGCGGAGCGTCTGGCCGTCTCGGTCGAGAGAACCACACGCTGGGCAAAAGAGTCCATAACTTATCATCGCTTCAAACAGGAGGTTGGAGTAGGTACCGAACAGAACATTTTCGCGATAATACAGGGAGGAACCGACAGGGAGTTCAGGAAAATCTCCGCAGAGACACTCTGCGAAATGGATTTCGACGGTTTTGCGATCGGGGGACTCAGTGTCGGAGAAGAGAACTCCCTGATGTACGATACCGTCGAGTTCACCACACCTTTTATGCCGCATGACAGACCCCGATACCTGATGGGGGTCGGTACACCTGAAGATCTTGTAGAGAACATTCAGCGAGGCGTAGACATGTTCGACTGTGTGATGCCTACAAGAAACGCGAGAAACGGTACCCTCTTCACATCTTTCGGAAAGGTGAATATAAAATCGGCCCGTTACAAACGAGATAACGAGCCGATCGATCCCGATTGCGACTGCTATACCTGCCGACGCTACACGAGAGCCTATCTGTGCCACCTATACAGAGCGAAAGAGCTCACATACTTCAGGCTCGCATCACTGCACAACCTGCACTACTATCTAAACCTGCTCCGAAAAGCGAGAGAGGCGATCGTCGCCGGAAGATTCGCCGAATTCAAAAGAGATTTCTATCTCAAAAGAGGTTAGATCGAATCCTGAAGTTTCTATTAACTTTAACTGTTTTAGAATAGTCTCTGTATGGGGTTTATACCGTTGTCACGGAAGGCGGAACTCATGAAAAGAGCGCAGATAGAAGATGCGGGAATCATTGCCGCTTTTGTAGTGCTTACAGATATGGCGGCGATGATCCAGTTTATCGTCATAGAGGTAGACTCGATCCGGCTATACTACTTTATACTGCCGAGCGCCGTCGGAGCTCTGTTCGGTATAATCCTGATCTATACACGCCGGTACTACAAAAGATCGAAAGAGGCCGAACATTTCGAAAGGGCCGCCAAAACCGACTATCTTACCGGAACACTCAACAGATACGCCTTTTACGCACTGATAGAGAGCGAGATAGAGAGATCGAAAAGGAAAGATAGAGCCTTCTCTCTTGCTATGATGGATATAGACGATTTCAAAAAGATCAACGACAAATACGGGCACCGGACCGGTGATGAAGTGCTTGTGAGCTTTTCTCAACTGGTGAAGTCCGAATTGCGTGCTACCGACTACCTGAACCGATGGGGCGGAGAGGAGTTTATGGCTCTTCTTCCCGAAACTACTCTCGAAGAAGCACTCTTTATTACGGAGCGTATTCGCAAAAAAGTGTGTGAAAACAGTTTTGGACTCGACGAGCCCGTTACAGTCAGTATCGGAATAACACGATACGGATCGAACGATACGATAGAAAGTATGATTGAGCGTGTAGACAACGCACTCTATGATGCCAAAAGACTCGGTAAGAACAGGATAGAGAGATGCTGAAGAGATGAAGATAAGCAAACTCGAACTCTTGGTAGTGCTCATAGCCCTCTTTACGGGGCTTCACTTTTACAACCATTACAAGATGGAAGGTATGACAGAGGGCGAAGAGCACTTTTCTGAAATCTTTTACGACGGGCATAACCCACCGACAATAGTTGCTTTCGGCGACAGCCTAACCTACGGAACCGGTGCCCGATCCGCAGTAGAAGATATGAGCTACCCTGCACAGCTCTCGAAGATGCTGGGCCTGAACGTGATCAACGAAGGTGTTCCGGGCGAGACGGCCGAAAGAGGGTACGGCCGCCTCGTGAAGGTTCTGAAGAGATACAACCCCGACATCCTGATCCTCTGTGAGGGCGGAAACGACATGCTGCGTTCAAGAAAGCCGGCCCTTATAAAAAATGATCTCGAAAAGATGATAGAAGCCGCGATAGAGAGCGGTGCCAAAGTCATTCTGCTCGGAGTACCGGAGCCGCATCAACTCTTTTTGCGCGATGCCGACCTCTACAGTGAACTGGCCGACGAGAGAGGAGTGCTCTACCTGCCTGATACCTTTTCAGAAGTCCTCTCGGACGACTCCCTCACAAAAGACCCTATCCACCCGAACGCGAAGGGTTACGCTATAATCGCAAAAAAGATCTATGAAGCCATAAAGGAGACTCTATGAAGCTGGGAGTCAACATCGATCATATCGCAGTATTGAGAGAGGCGAGAAAAATAAACGACCCCGATCCTCTTGAGGCTCTCGGCATACTCAGAACGGCCGGTGCGGACCAAGTCACTATACACCTGCGGGAAGACAGAAGGCACATAAACGACGAAGATGCGGAGAGGATAGTCGGGATCAGTCGGCTGCCGGTCAATCTCGAATGCTCTACCGATAGCGGTATAATCGATATCGTATGCGCTCTAAAACCGCATAGAGCGACGCTGGTTCCGGAAAAAAGAGAAGAGGTTACGACAGAAGGCGGTCTTGATATTTTTAGATATGAAGAGAGAATCGCAGCAGCCATAGAGAAGCTGCATGCCCATGAAATCGAAGTTTCACTCTTTATCGATCCCGATCTGGAGAGTGTAACGAGGTCGGACGCGCTCGGTGTGGAGTGGGTAGAGCTGCATACAGGCAGGTATGCCAATATTTTCGCCATGCTCTACTCCGGACTGCAAAACACTCCGCACTCGATAAAAGAGCTGGAACTGCCGAGGCATACACTCCTGACCGAACTCAACGACACTCTATCCACCCTTTCGGCAGTGGCAGAACATGCCGCCTCTATGGGTCTGAAGGTTGCCGCCGGACACGGTCTGAACTACCAAAACGTTAGAGACGTCGCTCAAATCGAGGCTGTAGAGGAGCTCAATATAGGCCAGAGTATAATAGCCAGGAGTATATTCACCGGTCTTGAAAAAGCGGTCGTACAGATGAAAGAGCTCCTTGGATGAAACCGAAAATCGCCGTCAGTATAGGCGATCCTAACGGAATCGGTCCCGAGATAGCACTCAGAGCGCATGAGAAGATCAGCTCTTTTTGCACACCCGTATATTTTGCCGGATTCGACCTTCTCGAAGCGGCGGCAAATAGACTCCATACGGAAGTTCCCGAAAAGATGATCCACCGCTCTCCCGCGGCCGCGCCTGAAATCAGACCCGGAATCGCCACCGCCGAAAGCGGAGCCTACAGCTTCGCATCTTTCAAAAAGGGTATAGAAAGCGTAAAATCCGGAGAGTGTGAGGCGATCGTCACCCTTCCCGTAAACAAAGAGGCGTGGATGCGGGCCGGTTTACCCTATAAAGGGCATACCGATTTTCTGAGAGATCATTTCAAAAGAGATGCGATTATGATGCTCGGCTGCAAAAGACTCTATGTCGCGCTCTTTACGGAACATATCCCCCTTAAAGATGTTCCAAAAAGGGTAGAAAAGGGTGCCCTCCTACATTTTTTGAGCGATCTGCAAAAAGAGATCGGTGCCGAAAAGATCGGAGTTCTGGGTTTAAATCCGCATGCCGGAGACCATGGTGTTTTGGGGAGTGAAGAGAGAGTAATCGAAGAGGCGATAAAAGAGGCGAACTCCCGTATGGCAAAGAGCGGGAATCCACCGATCTTCGAAGGGCCGCTTGTGCCCGATACCGCCTTCACGCCCGCTTCTCGTGAACGCTACAGGTATCTGGTAGCCATGTACCACGACCAGGGGCTGGCCCCCCTCAAAGCTCTTTACTTCGAAGAGAGTATCAACATAAGCCTCAATCTTCCTATCGTCAGAACTTCCGTCGACCACGGAACGGCGTACGATATTGCCTACCTCCCGAACCGTTCAATTTCACTCAAAAGCTACATCGAAGCGGCTCTAGCTGCCGTGGATCTGGCCGCAAAGAGGTCTCAGCGCTCGTAGATACCCATCAACCCGGCGCCCGAAATCGTATGCCCATCCATCGCACTCAGCAGCTCATGCTTACTCAAGCCGGCTTCGAGATCGAGAGGTATATCGACTGCATAGAGCTTGAACATATAGCGGTGTGCACCTCCCGGCGGACAGGGGCCTCCATAGCCTATTTTACCGAAACTGTTGACCCCCTGTCTTATACCTTCAGAAAGATAGGGCTCGTTGGGAACAGCTTCGGGAAGCACTCCCGGTTTGGGCGGTATGTTGTAAACGATCCAGTGCACGAAAGTGCCGCCGGGTGCATCCGGATCGTCCATTATCAGCGCTAGTGACTGCGCCTCTGAGGGTATATCGTCAAACTCGAGGGGAATCGATATATCGTCCCCGTCACATGTATACTTAGCGGGAATATACCCGCCTTCTTCGAATACGGGACTTGAAAGTCTCATCTCTTACCTCCTACGGAAATGGCCTCTACAGGCTCCTTGCGGCCGGGTTCGCCAGAAGTCGGTTGAGAGGAATAGGCTTTCCGCTCTTCTCGTCGACCCCGTATTTTCCGGTTTCGATTCTTTTCAAGGCATCGTTCACATCTTTAAGCTCTAGCACCAAAATTCGCAAGATCTCCTTGTCGCGGTCGTTCTCGATCTTCAACTCTGCGAGATCTTCGATATCGTCTATCTCGTCCTCCGCCGCTATAGCGGCCAACTCGTCGTTGATCTCGCCGATATTTTGTAAAATCCTCTCTTTCTCCTCTTTTAGTCTCTTTTTGAAATAGTCAAGATTCAGATTTGCCATCTCCCATCCTTTATTATTGATGTTATGTTACTCAAATTCCGGGCCAAACCCGCAATTCGGCAGGGCTTGGAGGACCCTACACTCCACTCACATTCGGTTTTGCCGCTTTTTTCTTTCGGTATGACTAAATTATATCACTTTTAGCTTGGTTGGAGTAACCTATAATCAATTTTGCACAGGAGATTGAAAATGTATCTATACACATCGGAGTCCGTTTCGGCCGGACATCCGGACAAATGCGCGGACATCATCGCAGACACCGTCGTCGACAGGCTTCTGCAACTCGATCCTGCATCGAGAGTGGCGACGGAAGTTTTCATAAGCGGAAGACATATAATAATAGGCGGAGAGGTCAAAACCTCCGCTCCGGTAAGCGAAGGTTTCTACCGTCTTTGTGCGACGGACGCGCTTTACAAGATCGGTTATCCCGAAAGCGGTTTCGACGAGAGTCAAACGCTATACCCGGACAATACCCATATAGAGGTCCTTGTATCGAGACAGTCGCCCGATATCGGCATCGGTGTGGAGCAGGAAGGGGGTGAGATAGGAGCCGGAGACCAGGGGATGATGATAGGATTCGCCACCGACGAAACACCGGCACTCATGCCGGCGGCACTATTTTACAGCCGAAAGATAAGAGATACGCTCTACCGCTTCGCACTCGAAAACGACAACGAGTACGGTATCGATATAAAGACACAGGTTACCATCGACTACAAAACGAAAGATCGTTTCGACTCCAACCGCCCTTTTGCAATAAAGAACATAGTGGCTGCGATTCCGCACTCCGAAGATATAGAGATCCGAAACGTCCGTGCGAATGTGCAGGAAATTATAGAGGAGAGCTTGAGAGACGATCCCCTTTTCGACAGGGATGGATGCCGCTTCCACATAGACGGCACAGGACGTTACGTCAAACACAGTACCCTTGCAGACAGCGGTATGAGCGGCAGGAAGATAGTCGCCGATACATACGGTGCATACGCACCGGTAGGGGGAGGAGCCCAGAGCAGCAAAGACTATACGAAAGTCGACCGCAGCGGGCTCTATGCCGCACGGTGGCTTGCAAAACATATTGTGGCCTCCAAAATGGCGAAAAAGGCGATTGTTGAACTTGCATATGTCATAGGCGAAAAGAGCCCGCTGAACCTGACCGTAGATACTATGGGCACTTCACTGGTGTCCGCGACCGATGAAGAGATATCCGAAAAGCTCGCCTCACTCTTTCCCCTTACGCCCAGATGGATAACCGAGAAATTCGGACTAGACAGTCCCTCTTCGGAGCGCTTTCTGTATGCCGATGTAGCCGCGCGCGGACAGGTAGGATACGATGACTACCCGTGGGAGAGGCTCGACATGATGGATCTGTTCAAAAATCTTGCCTGAGAGCCGCTCTTCCGCAATGCAAATTCCATGTATGTCCCGGCAGGAGCCCGACGGCTCCCGGATCGTGAAATCGAAAAATTTCATGAAGGTCTTACACCTTTCGTTCAACTCCAGACGCCTTCGAGACGGTATCCGCAATATGGGCAGCTGCCGTCACTTTTCAAACGGTTGGTTACATACTGGCCGATCGTACCGCGCCGCTCTATCACCGGTTTGGAACAGGATGGGCAGTAGGTAGACTCGTGCTCTTTATCGTCGATGTTTCCTACATATACATATTTCAATCCCTCCTCTTTTCCGATTTCGTACGCACGTTTCAACGTAGCTGCGGGAGTGGGCGGAACATCGGTCATCTTGTACATCGGATAAAACGCACTGACATGCCAGGGAATCGCGGGGTCGAGATCGGCCTGAAATCTGGCTATACCCCTGATCTCTTCGTCAGAATCGTTGTAACCGGGAATGAGCAGCGTCGTCGTTTCGATCCATATCCCTTTTTTATGGGCGTACTTTATCGTATCGAGCACCGGTTTGAGCCTCGCCCCGCAGATCTCCTTGTAGAAAGAGTCGGTGAACCCCTTGATGTCTATATTCATTCCGTCAAGGTAGGGCGCCAGCGTATCTATCGCTTTGTGAGTCTCGTAACCGCTGGTAACGTAGATATTTTTCAGACCGGCTTCATGCGCGAGCTTTGCTGTATCGAAGGTATATTCGAAAAAGACCACCGGCTCGTTGTATGTATAGGCGACCGACGCACAGCCGTACTCCTTTGCCATCTCCACAACCAGCTCCGGTGCCATTTCGCGCCCGAAAATTCTGTGTCCATGCTCTTTGGGATATTGGGAAATATCGAAATTTTGGCAGAATTTGCATGAGAAGTTACACCCTACTGTACCGAACGAGAAAGATTTCGTTCCCGGTTGAAAATGGAACATCGGCTTCTTCTCGACCGGATCGACGTTCACGGCTGCGGCAAGCCCGTAAACCAGAAGTTTCAGCTCTCCGTTTTCAACCTTTCTCACTCCGCATATTCCATACTCCCCTTCATTGAGCCTGCATCTTTGATTGCAAGCTTCACAAAGAACTCTTCCATCATCCAATTTTTTAGATAGCCAGGCGGATGCAGACATCTTTTTGCTCTCCTCTTTCTCGATAACCCGATTGTGTGAACATTGATGGGCCATTGTTATATTTTACCCTTTTTTTGAGAAAAGTTCGCTCAAACATCTCTTTTTAAAACAGATTGCCGGAACTCTTTTCGAGTATTCGTCGTAAGAGGGTCCGAATTTTCTCCTGCACTCCCGCTCTTCGAGCGTCAACACCATAACGATTATAAATATCATCTCAATAGGGGCCAGGATAAGTATGAAAAAGGGTGAACCTATCATGAGAGCCAGGGCCATTGGGACGAGTGTGAGCCCAAAGAGCATCGGATGTCGCATATGCGCGTAGATCCCTGTGGTCACAAGGGTGTCGGTCTCGAGTCTCGGCGTAGAAGGCTCCGCTCTTCCCTTTTTTGCAAGCTCCCTGCCTCCCGCAGCGGCGGCACGAAAAGCCATAACCATCAAAAAGAGACCTATAGGCAGTGTAAGAATATGATATATAGGGTTAAAAAAGAGCTCTCTGAAATATTGCAGGTCAAAATATAGACTGATCGCGGAGCCGCCTATAAGCAGCACACACCATATCAGAATTCGGACGACTACAGAGGCGGATGTAGCGATGCCCTACTCCACCGTCACGCTTTTGGCGAGGTTTCTGGGCATATCCACATCGTTCCCGAGGCGAATCGCGATCTCCATCGAAAGTAGCTGTTCGACGATCATCATTTCGAAAAATTCGAGCATCGGATGCTTGTGCGGATGCGTTAGAATGAAATCATCCGCCAGATCAAACATCTCCGGCGATATCGAAAGTATCGTGGAGTCCCTGGCGCTGAGCTCTTCGACATTGCTTTTGGTCTTGTCGTAAAGCATGGTTTTGGGCATGAGCGCTATCGTAAAGAGTTCAGCGTCGGCAAGTGCGATCGGGCCGTGCTTCATCTCTCCCGCAGGATACCCTTCCGCATGCAGGTAACTGATCTCTTTCAGTTTCAATGCGCCCTCAAGGGCGAGCGGGTAGAAGATATCGCGCCCTATGAAGAAGAATCCGTGACCGTGAAGGTAGCGCTTGGAGAGGCGTTTGCACTTCTCATGCACCTCGAGTGACTTCTGGAGCACTTTTGGAACATAGCTCATGAATCTCAGCTCCTCTTTTATCGCGTCACGCTTCATGCTTCGGCGCCTCTTGGCGAAATAGAGCGAAAGCATCCACAACACCATAACCTGTGTAGCGAAAGCTTTGGTACTGGCGACCCCCTTTTCTATCCCCGCACGCGTAAGTATGGTCGCATCCGCCATCCTTACTATCGACGAGTTGTCTACATTGCATACTGCGAGGGTCTTCAGCCCCGCCTCTTTCGCCATCCGGAGCGCTTCGAGCGTGTCCGCCGTCTCTCCGCTCTGGCTTATCACTATAAAAAGTGTATCGTCTGTCAGAAGGGGCTCTTTGTATCTGAATTCGCTAGCTATCTCCACATTCACCGGAATCTTGGAGAGCCTCTCGAAAAGGTAGCTTGCCGTCAGGGCCGCATGATAGCTCGTCCCGCATGCACATATCTTGATCCTCGTGATGCCCTCCACGAACGCGTCATCTATCTCTTCAAAAGCGATATCCTCATCGAGCACCCTGCCGATCATCGTATCGCTCATAACCTCGTACTGTTCGTATATCTCCTTCTCCATAAAAAAGCGGTAGCCGCCCTTTTGTGCGCTCATCTTGTCGCCCTGCAGCGGAACGAAAGAGAGAGAGTCGGGTTCGGTATGCAGGGTCTCGGAGGTTACGAAACCCACTGTACCGTCCTCCATATACGCCACCTCGTCCGCTTCGCCTATCAAAGGGGCGTCGGAAGAGGCGAAAAATATCTCTCCGCTGCCGCTTCTACCTATTATCATCGGAGAGCCCTTTCTTGCAAAGAAGATCGTATCGGGAGCCTTTTGGGTTATCAATAGTACGGCATACGCACCGTCGAGCTGCTCAATAGTCGCCTTGAACGCCGAAAAGAGATCATCGCGGCGTTCCGCTTCGAGCTCGAAGAGGTGTACGATCACTTCGGTATCCGTCTGGCTCAAAAAGGTTACACCCCTATCTTCGAGCATCTCCTTGATCTCACGGTAGTTCTCTATTATTCCGTTGTGTACAACGTAGCTATACTCACCCATATGGGGATGGGCGTTGAGCTCGGTAGGTTTGCCGTGAGTCGCCCAGCGAGTATGGCCTATGCCTATACCGGGTCCGTTCGTGGAAAAATCTTTCGTCTTCTCTTCGAGATTCGAGAGTTTGCCGACCGCTTTGAAAGACTCTATGCGCCCATCCCGCATCACGGCAATACCGGCGGAGTCGTAACCTCTGTATTCCAGCTCACGAAGCCCTTCGATCAGCCTGCTCTTGATCTCTCTCTTTCCGATATATCCGACAATCCCACACATAAAATCTCCTATTTTCCCAGACAAAATTCACCGAACATTTTATCCATAATTTCATTAAAATCGACTGGTTTGGATATGGAGCTGATCGCCGTTATCGCTTCACTCAGGTAAAAAGTGAAAATCTCGAGTTCGCCGTTTAAAAGCGGCTCTTTAGCGCTCTTTACGGCATCTTTCGTACGCTTCAACGCCTCGATCTGACGGGCCGAAACAAGCAGCAGTTCGTCACCCTGAGCCATTTTCGAGAGTCTCTTTTCCAAGGCTTCGAGAATATGCTGTGCCCTGTTCTCTTTATTTAGCGGGATTGGGGAGAACCTTTTCAGCTTCGAAATATCGAGCTTTCGAGGCAGATCCGTTTTACTCAGGGCCGCGATAATCTCTTTTTCATCTTCGTACCGCTGAAGAAGTGAGAGTATCCGCTCATCCTCCTCGTCCCACGGTGCACTCGAGTCGAAAAGCGCGATTACGATGTCACTCTGCTCAACAGCCGCAACGGAGCGCTCTATGCCTATCTTTTCGATAGTATCCGCCGAACGGCGTATGCCGGCTGTATCGACGATGCGTACCAGTTGGCTGCCGACTCTGATCTGCTCTTCAATCGTATCTCTCGTGGTACCGGCTATGGAGCTGACGATCGCCCTCTCGTAGTTTAGTATGGCATTGAGTAGAGAGCTCTTTCCCACATTCGGTTTTCCTACGATGGCGACCTTGAAACCCTCTATCAGACCTCTGCGCCTTTCACTCGAAGATACGATCCTCTCCATACTCCGTTCGAGCTCTTCCAACTGGTGCAAAATGTTGTCCACCAGATCTTCGGGAAGATCCTCTTCGGCGTAGTCGATGGCAACTTCGGCAAATGCGACCGCACGTAGTAGCCTCTCTCTCGCATCTTCCACAAACTCTCTCAGTTCGCCCTTCATCTGCCGCGCAAGAATTTTGGCCGCATCCGCGCTTTTGGCCTCTATCAGCTTGGCAATCGCTTCCGCTTCGGTTAGATCTATTCTGCCGCCGATAAACGCACGCTTCGTAAACTCTCCGGGCTCCGCCGGTCGTGCACCCGCTTCGAATACGGTATCAAGTATCTTTTCGGCTACCACCGTACCGCCGTGACACTGGAACTCCACGACATCTTCAGTGGTGAAACTGCGAGGAGCTTTGAAGTATATTACAATCGCTTCATCTATGATTTCGCCGTCTTTGTCGTAGAGATCTGCAAGTGTGGCGTATCTGGGGGTAAAGGAGGATCTTTTCGTCAACTTTTTCGCTATATCGAGTGCTTTATCTCCGCTGACACGTACAATCGCTACAGAACCGATCCCGCCGGCGGTAGCCACCGCGGCTATCGTATCATTCACCTTCTCTCCATAAATTCATTGACGATGACGTAGCGTCCCCCCTCTTTGTTTGTGCGTACCGCGACATACTTTTGAGGGTACCTCTCTCTCAGCTTCTGAAGCGCGATCTGCACGAGGATACCGTCGAGAACTTTGGTCTGTGCGCGCCCTTCAGACTCAATCCGCTCGATGACGGGCTGGAGGTAGCTCTCCATCATTGCCTCCTGGTTCTGCAGAAATTCAGCGATTTCGAGCCTTATTTTGTACCCGTACCTACCGTGTATCCAGTTGTAGAGAAGATAGGCCATCGCTTTGTAGCGGTACCCCTCTTTCCCTATCAAAAGAGCGGCATCCTCGCCTTTGAATTCGATCTGAAGCGTCTCATCATCGAGAGCGAAAACCCGTATCGGCTCTATTTTGAAACAGGCGTGAGAGAAGAGCCTGTTTATCTGACTCTCGACCTCTGAAACGACAGAGTGTATATCGATCGTATCCTCGTAGAAGTTGTCGAAAATATCTTCGTTGCCATAGCTTTTACGCTCCCTGCCATCCTCTTCCAAAAGAGTGCCGGATGCGGGCTCTGGCCGCGCCTCGACTCTTCTCTTCTTAGTTCCGGAGGGTTCGGTTTTCGGAGGCTCCGGCTCACCCCGATTCTCTTCTTCGGCCTCTCGTTTCCTTTGTGAGCCTTTGCCTCTTTTCGTCTCTGCGGACTCTCTTCTACTCGCCGCGCTCTCCGCCTCTTTTTTCGGTTCGCCCGTTTTGCGCATTGCTACAATGACGGCACTTTTGCGTCCGAAACCCAAAAATCCCCTGGAAGGGTTCTGGACAACCTGAATATCCAGTTCGGTCACGGAGCATGAAAACTCTTTGGCCGCGGCCGCATATGCCTCTTCCAGTGTCCGGGCTTCGAACTTTTTCATCATTCGGCCTTTTTGTTCTTTTCGAGCATCTTGTTGATCAGCAGCTGCTGAGCGATCGAGAAGATGTTGTTAGTGAGCCAGTAGAGTACCAATCCCGCGGGGAAAGTGACGAAAAAGAATGTAAAGATTACAGGCAGCCACTTGAATATCTTCTCCTGCATCGGATCCGTAAAGTTGCTCGGAGTAACCATCTGGTGAGCCCACATGGAGACACCCATCAGTATGGGAAGAACGTAGTAGGGGTCCATGACGGAAAGATCGTGAATCCATAAAATCCACTCCGCACCTTTTAGCTCTATGGCATTGAGCAGAACCCGGTATATTGCAAAAAAGACAGGTATCTGCAGAAGCATAGGAAGGCATCCGCCCAGCGGATTCGCTTTGTGCTTCCTGTAGAGCTCCATCATATGGGCGTTCATCTTCTGCGGATCACCCTTGTATTTGGCCTGAATCTCCTTGATTTTGGGCGCAAGCTCCTTTAGCTTGTGCATAGATACCATACCCTTGTAGGTCAACGGATATAGGATGATGCGGATCAGGAAGGTAAGAGCGACGATCGTCCAGCCCCAGTTGGGAATAAAGCCGTGAAGCCACATCAACACTTTGAACATCGGCGCGGCTATGAACGTAAACCATCCGAACTCTATTATCTTTGTAAGTTCCGGATGGATGGCTTGAAGAATTTTATGCTCTTTCGGTCCGATGTATCCGTGTATCACCCTGCCGCTCTCACCGTTTACGAATAGAACGGGGTTCTCTTCCGCATCTTTGTTTACGACTACACTCAAGCCCTTGTCGAAGTCGTAAAAGGCTGTAGCGTAGTAGCGATCGAAAGCTACGGCTATACGGGCTTTCCTGAACGACTCGGTCCCTTTTGCGTCTCCGTCTTCGATTATCGTGAGTGTTCCGTCCGCCTCTTCAACCATTGCCCCGTGAACGGTATAGTTGTCTACTCTCAGGTCCGGCCTCACACCGGGAGAGATGTAGAAAGGTCTCGGTTCACTGAGCCGGACCGTAGTCTCATAGTGGTGGTCGGGAAAAATCTTTACCTCTTTTTCGACAATCAGACCGGAAAGATCCTGCCTGAATGTGATCGTCTTTGCAGAACCGTTCAGCTCCACGGAAGAGACAGAGGCCGTATAAGGCGTTTTGAAAGCTAGTTCGTTGAGTGCCGGGTCGCTGAAACGTATCTCGAGAGGCTTCGGTATTTTCGGAGCGTTGAAGAGTTTTAGCTCCTCTCCCTCCTCGTTTCTGTACTGCCTGTCTTTCAGATAGACCTGGCTTATGCGACCGAGAGCATCGAACTCCATCGTCATGTTGGTCGTCTCTACTGTTGCGATGACTCTCTCAAGAGCACCTTTTTGCACAGGTGCGGCTTTCGTTTTCACACTCTGCCGAGAAACCTCGGTTGCGGGTGCCGCAGGCGCCCCGGAAGATGTCGTACCGTGTACGGTATCACCGCTCTCCTTCTGCACGCTTCGGTTGGCTTCCATGGCACCTGGAGCCGCCTTCGGCATAAACAGGTAATCATAACCGATAAAGACGATAAGGGAGAGCACAGTCGCTATGATAACCCTCATCTGTGTACTCATATTGTCTATCACGAACGGCCTTTCGAAAAAATATTTTTTATAACGTTCCATCTCTTTTTGCGACTATCCGGCACATACCAGTATCTAATGCTGCATGGACGGTCACAAAACCTTGCATCTTTGGATGGATTGACTGAAATTTTGGGGTAATCGATCCCGCCGACGAAGAGCTGGTTGCAGCGAAGTATCCTGAGCATCGACAGAAAGAGTGCTTTGAAAAGGTTGGGGTTTGTCTCGAGCTGCCATTTGGCATACTCTGAACAGGTCGGATAGTAGCGGCAGCTTCCGTAACCCAAAAGTGTAAAGAACCTCTGGTAGATTTTCAAAAAGCCCGATAATACGCTTCTGATCATTTCGTTTGCCCAATTTTCAATCGTTTTACAGCCCGCCTGAAGGCCTTTTCGAGTTCATCGAACGGAACTTCGAGAACCGGCTGCTTAGCCACCAGCACGTAGTCGCCCTCGGCCAGCATCGGAGCAATTTTTATAAAAAGGGCTCTGAGCCTCCTTTTGGCCCTGGCCCTTTTGACGGCGTTGCCGATCTTTTTACTGGCTACGAAACCGACCCTGCAGCCACCCCTTCGCGGTACCGCAAAGAGTACAAAAGCGGGGTCGTGCCAGCGCTTGCCGGCCTTGTAGACCCTGTCGAAATCGGCGGTACGCTTGAGGGATTCGAAGTGGATCAGACCGCCAATCGCTTACGGCCTTTCGCACGGCGTGCATTGATTATTTTACGTCCGTTTTTTGTCTTCATTCGGGTACGGAAACCGTGGGTCCTCTTGCGCGGAGTGTTATGCGGTTGATAGGTTCGTTTCATCTATCTGTCCTTCTGGTTTTGGATTTAAGCCTGATATTTTAATTAAATTTCGCTTAACGGCAGTTTAGGGTTTCGTCGTACGTAAACTCGGCCCTATCGAAATTTCTGCTATCGGAGGGTACTGCAGTCGCTCTCTTTGATGTCGTACCTGAAAAGCTCTCTCTTGGTAGGAGCCGAGATGTACCTGTATGATATCGTTATACCGCTTTGCAAAAAGCGCCGCGAAGTTGCACAGACTCCGGCGGTTACGTTTCTTTTCATGCGTTCGGCGCCCTCTTTTATCAGAGTCTCGTCGCTCTTTGGGGCTGCATCTATCTCGAAGGTATATGCCAGAGTCTGACCCTCCGCGGAGATCGCGATCAGTTGTGTGAACCTATCCACTCTTTTTGGAAGCTCTCTGGAGAGCTCTTCGGCTGCCGCCATCACTACATTTCTGTTCTGAATCTCCATCTTTTCGGCCATATCGCCGCAGAAAGCTGCCGTAAGCGAAAAGGCCAGCATCAGAAGGTAAAATTTTCCCATTATCCTCTTCCCCGAAAATTTAACCGATTATATCATACCCTCTGCGCTGTTTACCGCCGCGACGCTTTCACTCTTCGCCTCTTTCGAAATGGAAATCGGCGATAACGGGTTTTTCAACCCCTTTTCGCAAAATTTCAACTTCTATATCGTATCGGCCGGGTCTATCGAGAGTGAAGTAGTTACCGTAGCTAAGGAGCTCTCCGTTCATAGGCTCCAGGCTCTTTTTGACTCCTCTCATTCCAACAGACGCAACCGTCGCCCTCACAGTCGCATCACCTATGCGCTTGCCGCTCTTTGCATCGAATAGAGCAACCAGAACATGGTAACTATCATCTCCTTTGGCTCCGCCGTGCATCTCTTTTTCATCCCCTTTGATGAACTGGGAAGGTATCACACCAAGATAGACGCTTAAACCGTCAACTCTCTTGTGCCACTGTGAATCTCCCGCCGCCGCGACTCCTGCGGCCAGCAGAAGTGCCAGAAACAGATTTAAACCGAAATTACGCATCGTGCCCCTCCTTTTGCATATTCCGACTGCCGCCCGTATAGATACGAACCGGGGTGTCGGTAGTTCATATTAGTACGTTAGTGTGTACTTTTTGTGCA
>WGAW01000153.1 GCA_015494675.1 Hydrogenimonas sp.
AGCTTCCATCACCTCGACATCGGAGATCAGAAATTTCGGGCGGCTGTTCGCCTCGCCATAGGGCTCGAAACGCTCCAGAAGCTCCATCAGCTCCCAGTCGATCTCCTCTATCGGGAGTATCCCCATGACATCGTCGGCCGGAACGAAAAGCATCGGGTCGAGTTTCGAGGCATGGGTACATATCTCTTCCGTGAAGGCCGCGATAGACTCTTTGGCGACGGTCAATCCGGCAGCCATCCTGTGGCCTCCGAAACCTACGATATGACTTTTGCTCCTCCGCAAAAGGTCAAACAGGTCCACCTCTCCTACGCTCCTGCCGCTCCCCTTCGCTCTCTCTCCCTCTATAGTAAGCACTATGGCCGGCTTTTTGAAGCGATCGACCAGACGGGAAGCGACGATCCCCACAACTCCTTCATGCCACCCCTCTTTCGCCACGACTATAACGGGGGCATCCGCATCCGCCATTAGGGTCGCCTCCCTGGCGGCCTCGGCCTCCGCGGCTTTTCGAAGGCGGTTCAGTTCCTCCAGCTTTAGCCAGCGCCGGCTCGCTTCCGCCATATCGGAAGACCTGAGAAACTTCAGAGCCTCCGAAGCGTCCGCCATTCTCCCGGCGCTGTTTAAGCGCGGCGCAATGGCAAATCCTATATCCATCGCCGCAAAGCTCTTTTTCCCAAGGTAGGCACGCACGGCTTCGAAAGCGGGCCTTTTCGAAACGGAGAGCATCGAAAGCCCCTTTTGCACCAGAGTGCGGTTGATCGACACAAGGGGCATGACGTCGGCCACGATGGCCACAGCAAGCAGATCGAGGAACCTGGACATGGCCAAGTTTATCCCGAGTCTCTTTTTCAGAGCTCCCACCAGAAACCACGCCACTTGCGCTCCGCAGATTTCCGGATAGGCGAAGCTGCACTCGCTCTTTTTCGGATTTACTACGGCGTAGGCGTCGGGGAGGCTCTCCGCAGTGGTGTGGTGATCGGTGATTATCAGGTCGATGCCTCTGTTTTTGCAAACCTCTGCCGCCTCGAAAGCGGTGATTCCGTTGTCGACGGTTACGACGACATCGGCATCGATCCTCTCAAGAAGCGCGGGAGAGATTCCGTAGCCGTCCCTGAAGCGGTTGGGTATCAGGGTCTCTACCGGGTAGCCTATAAGCTCGAAAAACTCCTCCATAATAGCCGTAGATACGACACCGTCGACATCGTAGTCCCCGACCACGGTAATTCTCTCCCCCCTCTCGACGGCCAGCGCGATCCGTTCGGCCGCTCTGGACATATCGTGCATATCGAAAGGGCTCGGAAGATCTTTGAGCTCTTTGAACCCGTCGCTGAAACGGGCATTTAAAATCGAGGCGATCTTCGCTTTCGTAAGGAGCGGCAGGCCGGACCCGCCGCCTCCCTCCGCAGATGCGGCAGGCCTACTCATTCTCTGAGTTTTTCGCCTCCAGGGAGGCTTTGGCGAATGCAAGTATCGAAGGGTTCGGGTCCTGCAGCCTCGACGTGAACTCGGGATGGAACTGCACGCCTAAAAACCAGGGGTGCCCCTGAACTTCTACGGCTTCTATGAGACCGTTGGACTCTCCGGAGACTATCATCCCCTTCTCTTCGAGTCGCTGTCTATATGCCGGGTTGGCTTCGTATCTGTGCCTGTGGCGTTCGTAGATGATCCTCTTTCCGCCGTACGCCTCGAAAAGCTTCGTGCCCTCCCTGATCTCGCACGGATATGCACCGAGTCGCATAGTTCCGCCCAGAGGGCTTTTATGTGTGCGCACCTGCTTCTGTCCCGACTGATCAATGAATTCGTCTATCAGGTAGATAATAGGCTCTTTGGTATCGGGGTCGAACTCCACGGAGTTTGCCTCTTTGAGCCCGAGTACGTTTCTTGCGTACTCGATCATGCTAAGCTGCATCCCGAGACATATTCCGAGGTAAGGGATCTCGTTCTCCCTTGCATGGCGTATCGCGTCTATCTTCCCCTCCACTCCACGCACGCCGAATCCGCCGGCGACAAGTATGCCGTCCACATCGCCTACAGTCTCTTCGACCCCCTTCTCTTCGATATCTTCACTGTCCACCCAGCGGATATTTATCTTCGTATCGAGTGCGGCTCCCGCGTGAATGAGCGCTTCGGTCAACGACTTGTAGGACTCTTTGAGGTTTAGGTATTTACCCACGAACGCGATGGTTATCTCGTCACGCGGTACGATTATGCGCTTAACGAGAATATCCCACTCCTCCATATTCGGTTCGCCGTCGGCAAGATGAAAACGTTTCACGAGAGGATGCATGATGCCGTCTTTGAGGAAGTTGAGCGGTACCTGGTAGATCGTGGGAGCATCCATACACTCTATGACGCTGTCCATATCTACGTCACAGCTTATTGCGATCTTTTTACGCAGCTCCTTGGGCAGGGGCTTTTCACAGCGCGCTATGATCATGTGCGGAGTGATACCGATACGTCTGAGCTCCTGTACGCTGTGCTGGGTCGGTTTCGTCTTCAGCTCTCCGGCAGCCTGTATATATGGAACGAGCGTAACGTGGATGTTTATAACCCTGTCACTCCCGAGCTCATGCTTTATCTGGCGTATCGTCTCGAGAAACGGCAGCCCCTCGATATCTCCGACGGTCCCGCCGAGCTCCACTATTAGGACATCTCTCCCCTTCCCCGCATCGAAGATCCTCTGCTTTACCTCGCCGACGATATGCGGCACGACCTGAATCGTTTTACCCAGATATTCGCCTTTGCGTTCTTTTGTCAAAACGGAGTGGTATATCTGACCCGTAGTGAAGTTGTTCTTCTTGCTCAGATCCACATTCAAAAAGCGCTCATAGTGGCCCAGATCCAGATCGGTCTCCGCACCGTCGGCCGTCACGAAGACCTCCCCGTGCTCCAGCGGGCTCATGGTGCCCGGGTCCATATTGAGATAGGGATCCATCTTCAAGATGGAGACATCCAGACCGGTCTGCTTCAGCAGTGTCCCGATACTCGCCGCCGTAATCCCTTTACCAAGAGAGCTCAAAACCCCGCCCGTAACGAAAATATATTTAGTCATGTCTGCCTCACCGTCTCCGCTCTTTTTAATTTCAGTCCGTATCGACTGTTTTATGGTTATCGAATTTTATCAAAGAGGTGCTAAGATGCGCCTTGAGCCCCGAATCGACATTTAGAACCCCAGCCTGCAGCGCATTGCCTCCGCCACAAGTCTTTTGGCCATCTCTTCGCTCTGGATGACAAGATGGTCTATTTTAAGATCCTCCACCATCTGGGCCTCGACTTCGCTCTGCACCTTGACTACAATATTCGCCATAGGAGCGACACGGTTGAGAGCTTCGCAGATAAGCCGCAGGTGGCTCGGGTTGTCCACCGCCACTATCACGGCACTTGCCCTGTCGACGTCGAAATTCTTCAGAACCTCTTCGTTTGCGGCGTTGGCGAAAAATATCGGCTCTCCCATCTTCTGTCCGAGCTCCATCCGGTATATGTCATGCTCGAGAACTATATACTGCACCTCCTGCTTTTTGAGCTCCCCCGCGACATGGCGCCCCAACGGCCCGAATCCGCATACGACGATATGATCTTCGAACCCTGCGGAGTGCAGAATGGGTTCGGCTTCCGGTTCGCTGCAAAACAGATCCGCTATCGTGCGGATCTTCGCCAGGATGAATACGGAAATTATCATCGACAGAACCACAGCCGCCAGCAGTATCTGCACAGACCTTGGATCCAGAAGTCCGTTCGCGGATGCCAGAGCAAATACCGCGAGAGAGAATTCACCTACCTGCGAAAGGGCCAGCGCCGTCTTTACGGCGACTCTGGGACGGGTAAAAAAGCGCAGAAAAAGGAGTATCACCGCAAACTTCACGACCATTACGGCAACGGCGGCCAGAACTATCCATCCGATATTTTTCGAGACTACACCGATATCTATCTGCATACCGACGGTAACGAAAAAGAGGCCCAGCAGAAGGTCCCTGAACGGTATCAGCTCTGCCTCTATCTGGTATTTGTAGTGGGTCTCGGCGAGCATCATCCCCGCCAGAAAGGCTCCTAACGAGTATGTAAAGCCGAATAGGTGCGCCAACTCGGCCGATCCGATCACCAGAAACAGCACGGTTCCCATGAATATTTCGGAGGAGTCTGCCTTTATCACCCAGCTCAAAAGCCACTCGAACACATATTTGCCGAGCAGGAATATAATCGCTCCGACTACTGCGGCATCGATAACGATAACCTGCAGCATACCGCCTATATCGGCACTGTTGGAAGAGAATATCGTGATCATAAGAAGAATCGGAATGACCGCCATATCCTGGAATATCAATATTCCGACCGATTTTCTTCCGTAAGGGGCCTGGACCTGACCCGTCTCGTTCAGTGTCTTCAGCACTATCGCCGTAGATGAGAGAGCAAGGGCAAAGCCCGTTATTATCGCCCCCTGAATCGTCATACCGTACCAGTAGGCGGCCGTTCCGAAGAGTAAAGCGCTTAAAAGAAGCTGCAAGGAGCCGAAGAGAAGCACCTCTTTACGCATGGCCACAAGCTGCTTGAACGAAAACTCCAGTCCGATAGTAAACATCAAAAATACGATACCGAACTCCGCTATCTCGCCAAGCTCATGGAGATTCCCGCGGTGCAGGCCGAAGATTGCCGATATCGCTACTCCGGTAGCGATATACCCTATAATAGTCGGCACTCCCACCCTTTTTAGCACCGAGTTTATCGCTACAGAGAGGAACATAGCGGTAAGTATGATGGTAAGGTAGGTCATATCCGGCCTTTTTTATTTGATTATATCAGATTGAGTGTTTGAAGATGTCAAGCTCCGCCGATAACCGGCAGAGCGAAAAAGATGCTTTTGTTACTAAGCAGGGAGCAGAGATTTTGCAGGTACTCTTCAACTCTTTTCTATCGACTCGACCCACTCTATCATCGCTTCGTTTGCCTGCGGATTGGGCGCCTCCATGAAAGAGATTACGAAACTTTCAGAGAGTTCACATACACCTATGGAGCGGGGACGAACGGCCAAAACCTCTGGAACCTTGAGCTCCTTGCCGAAACAGAAAACTACATCTTTCGCAGCCGATATTTCCGGTGCGACACTCCCTTCGGCAAGTGATTTTGTATGTTCGTAGTGGTCGAACGTAGCTATATAGACCGCTATCGGATGCTCCCGAATTTTACCCTTCAGATACTCAACTATCTCTTGTACGCTGTCGAATCCGCACTCGCTCTTTGCTATCGCAGATACATATATCGGATATTTCTCTTTAAAGAGTTTGCTTTTCATGATATTTATGCTCCCCTTCTCAAAGTCCCGGAATTCTGGGAATTTTGCCCAGCTTCGAGTTTTTGCAGTACCAGCCCCACGCCTTTTTGAGC
>WGAW01000154.1 GCA_015494675.1 Hydrogenimonas sp.
CCGGCCCTTACCTGCTGCTGGCCTACCGTGAGGGTCCCTTCATAATCTTCGGCAAGCAGAAGCTCCCTGAAGGCTTTCGAGCCGGTGGCGTTGGAGCGCTCCCCTATAAGAAGCGGCGGCGGATCCTGCATAAGGGGCACGGTGCCGAAAAGAGAGGCCAAAGAGGGTCTCTGGCTTCCCGACGGCGGACGCGGCGTCAAACCCTCCACGGCGTCGGCCAGAGCCTTTATGTGCTGGGGTGTGGTACCGCAGCACCCCCCCAGAAAGGCCACTCCGTCATACCCGGTGAAACTCTTCTGCAAAGAGCTGAACTCTTCGGGCCCCATCGGGTAGTAGGTGTAGCCTCCGCGATTTTGCGGCAGGCCTGCGTTGGCGTGTACCGAAATGGGCTTGTGCCAGAGACTCGAGAGCGTCTTGAGGTGCTTTTCGACCTGCTCGGGGCCGGTACCGCAGTTGAAGCCCAGAGAGAGGATGTCGAAAGGCTCCATTATCGTGGCGATCGTCGCCGCGTCGGTGCCTATGAGCATCGATCCGCTAAGCTCTATGGTTACGGAGACCATAATCGGGATCTTCACGCCGCAGCTTTCGGCAGCGTCACTGCAGGCGTGCAACGCCGCCTTTATCTGCAGGGGGTCCTGGCAGGTTTCAAGAAGAAATATATCCACACCCCCGTCTATCATCCCTCGGGCCGTCTCGAGGCAGCCCGAGTAGATCCCGTCGTACCCTATATGCCCCAAAGATGGGAGCTTCGTACCCGGACCTATGGAACCGAGGCAGAATCTCGGCTTCTGCGGCGTGGAGAATCTTTCACAGACCTCCTTCACAAGCTCGCAACCCTTTTTGCTCAGCTCGTATGCCCGGTCGCCTATGCCGTACTCGTCGAGCACCCAGTCCATCGCGCCGAACGTGTTTGTCTTTATCAGGTCGGCACCGGCCGCCGCATAGCGCTCGTGAATCTTTTTTATCAGATCGGGCGCGGTGGCGTTTAGAAGCTCGTTGCACCCCTCTTTGCCCTCCCATGCACTCACGGGAACCTCCATCGACTGTATCTGCGTTCCCATGGCGCCGTCTATGACGAGCACCCTCTTTTTGGCAAGCTCATTTATAAGGTCGTAATCAGCCAAACGAAACCTTTTGGAGTATTGAAATTCTCAGATAATTGTATCAAACGAATGCTTTATGGGCGCTCCAGTCGAAAAAGTGTATCCAAACTATAACTTTTCTTTTCGCTCTTATGCTATAATTTCGACAAATCCATTTATAAGCATTTATAATTTGTCATAAAAAAACAGCTATTATGAAAGGCAATAGAAGATGGCCCATGTAATCAACTCTCTGACAGGCAGGAAGATAGTAAAACCGAAACCGGTGAACGAAGAGGTTCCATTCGACGGAGGGGTGATGATAACGGAGACCGACACCTCCGGAATCATAACCTACGCGAACCGTAAATTCAGAGAGATGACAGGTTACGACAAAGAGGAGCTCATAGGCTCGCCCCACAGCATAAACCGTCACCCCGATATGCCGAAAGCCGCTTTCAAAAAGATGTGGGAGACGATAAAGCGCGGCGATATGTGGGAAGGTTACGTCAAAAACATGCGCAAAGACGGAAAGTACTACTGGGTCATCGTATGGATCAAACCGAAACTCGATGAAAACGGAAATATCGTCGGGTATATCGCCGGAAGAAAAGTACCTAACAGACAGGAGATAAAAAGGGTCGAACAGGAGTATCGGTTAATGAGAGAGCACGAAGAGTCATAGAGGCAAATTCATCGGCCGATCTTTCAATATGCCGCTCCCTTCGCCCTGTATGAAGAGGGGTACTTAACGGCGCTCTTTTTACCGTTCGGCAGAAGTACGTAGTCGTACCCCCTTCCCGAATAAAGGAGCGTGACGGAGTCGACCCGCGTATGGTCGAAACGGTAGCTCAGGTTCTCTTTCGCAAAAAGGGCCCTGCCGATACGGTCTCCGAAATCGGGTATCCACGGAAGTGCGGCGATCAGAAACGACAGAAGATAGAAGATCGACTTATCCCTCTTTCTGTTTTTTACCATAAAGAGCGCGCCGTACAGAAGAACTCCAAATATCCAGAGCCACCACTGCTGGTTGTCTATAAAAAATTCGTTGAAGAACACGGGGATGTTGTAAGCTTTGATATAGTTGACCATCAATCCGGCATAGAAGATGAATACGAAAGCCATCCAGAAAAGCAGGCCGTAGAGTAGCGTCGTAACAAACTTTATCATCTTATTTTCAACCTCTTCTCTCTTCCGAGGCGCCAGATTTCGGACGCTTTGGCGGAGTGGAATCCCTCCTTTGATTCTACCACAACATCGCAGTGATCCAGCGAATACTTTTCGTCGAACGGCTCACCGTGCCTGTTGGCCGATGTAGAGTAGCACCACCCGAACTTCTCTATGAAGTCGCGATGCCTGCCGCTCACAACCCTGAAAGAGGTGCCGTTTGGAAGGATGAATGATCTTCTTCTACTTCTGCGGACCATGTTTTTAAACTTTGAAGGAGTGCGACCGCACTCACGAAGCGCCGATAGCCTTGCTACAGCCTTAAGAAAAGGGAGGTTGAGGGGACGCCCTTTCGCTTTCGCAAGCCTCTCTTTCGACTGCGAAAGAAAACCTGCCGTCGTATCGGTTTGCACCAGATATACCAGGTCGGGACGCATCACTCTCTCAGGTAGTCCTGTATCGCCCTCGGCTCGAGTGCACCGTCTTCTCTTATCTCCTCTATCGCCGCCGCGGATACTTTTGCGGCCGCGAGAGTGGTAAAGTACGGTATATCGAAACGGAGTACAGCCTGTCTGATGCGACGGGCGTCATCTTTACTGGCCTTGTTGTCGGAAGTGTTCAAAACGACATCTATCTCACCGTTTTTGAGCAGATCCTCCACGTTGGGCCGCCCTTCGGAAATCTTTAGAACCGTCTCTGCCTCTACTCCCGCCTCTTCGAGAGCCTTTTGCGTACCGGAAGTGGCTACGATCTTAAAGCCTAGATCGGTAAAGATCTTTCCTATCGATCCCGCCTCCGGTTTATCATGGTCGGTCAGAGACATAAAGAGAGTCCCTGATGTCGGAATATGGTTCTTGCTGGCAAACTGGCTCTTCGCGAAGCTGAGACCGAACGTCCCGCTTATACCCATCACTTCACCGGTAGACTTCATCTCCGGTCCCAAAATGAGGTCTGAGCCGGTGAGTTTGTTAAACGGGAAGACAGCCTCTTTTACGGCTATATGGTTTTTGAGTTTCGGTTTCAAAACGTTACCGTCGTCGGTTACGACGCCGAATGTGTCGTAAAACTCCAGAGCCTCGCGCAGATCGCCTTTTATCATGACCCTGGTGGCGACTTTGGCGAGCGGTACCCCCGTCGCTTTCGATACGAAAGGTACGGTACGGCTGGCTCTGGGATTGACCTCTATCAGGTATACTTCATCTTTGAAGATGGCGTACTGAATGTTCAAAAGCCCTTTGACTCCGAGGCCGAGGGCGATGGCCTTGGTCTGATTTTCGACATCTTTTACAAGCTTTTCATCTATCGATACCGTCGGTAGCGAACATGCGCTGTCGCCGGAGTGTATACCCGCCTCTTCTATATGCTGCATGATCGCGCCTATATATACCTCTTTGCCGTCGCTAATGGCGTCTACATCGAGCTCAATGGCGTGGTCTAGAAACTTGTCGATAAGTACGGGAGACTCGTTGCTCACACTCACCGCCTCGTCCATATACTCCTTCAGCTCACCTTCGTTGTAGACTGTACGCATGGCCCGTCCGCCCAGCACGTAACTCGGGCGCACGAGCACCGGGTAGCCTATTCTTGACGCTATCGCAAACGCCTCCTCTTTAGTGAAAGCGGTTCCGTTTTCGGGCTGTTTGAGCCCAAGGGCG